>JAAEPJ010000293.1 GCA_024222485.1 bacterium
CAAGAATCACCATGGGAAATTGGTATTAATGATTCTTCAATCCCTGGAGCAGGATTTAATGAAAATAGATCAGACAAAAGTGTAAAAGAATTACCTTTCATAATTAAAGTATCAGGTTTTAATTTTGTACCTATTCATAATTTTGTTCCACGAGTACAAAAGAACATTTTTGCAGAGACAAACCAAGAAGGAACAAGTACTCAAGGAGATTTAGTAACATTTGGGTCTGAAAGATATATTGCTTTAAGTAATGGTTTTACTCAAAACTACACTAAAAATGGAGATGGTGTTACAATATAATAATATAAAAAAATATGGGAAGGTATATAAATATAAGAGATAGAAAAACTGTAGGTGGAAAAAATTATAAGTCTACTACAAAATATCCTAATATTCCTTTAAGTTTTGATGATGTTTATGTTTATACTGATGTAGGTGATAGATTTGATATACTCGCTCAAAATAACTTTGGTGATCCTAGTTTATGGTGGATTATCTCAATAGCTAACCCTCAATTACCACAAAATACAATGTATCCTCCTTTAGGAGTTCAAATTAGAATTCCTAGGAATATAGCACAAATTTTATTAGATTACGACCAATTAAACTCTAAATAGTTATGGGAAATTTAATAGGAGAACCAATTAGTCCTAGAATATTAGAACAAATAGACAGCAGGCAAAAAATGCATGGTGCTGGTTATAATTCTGAATCAATTAACCGTAACCCTTTAGTATTAAATTATTTAAACAATAGAAATTCTTGGATAAAAATGGCATCTGGTGTTTCTATAGAAGGAGAGAAAGGAAAAGAAAAATTAAAGGATATTTTTTCTCAAGCTTCTGATCAAACAACTAAAAGCACAGATATTGAAAATTTAAAAGGTACTGGTTTAGCAAAAAATCTAGTATTATTTAATACAATCCAATCTATAAATGATTATGATACTAATTTACCACAACCCTATCTTTCAAGAAGTGGTGTAAGAAAAGACAATCTATTATCAAATAGTATAGATAAAATGTACGGTGGTTTAGGAGGTAATTCTCAAGGTTTACAACCTGTGGGAGGTATAACTGATTTTACAGTTGAATCCTTAAATAGAGGATCTATCAGAAAAGCATCAGTAAATATTAAAGTTTATAATAAATTTCAATTTAATTTAGTAGAATTAGTTTATCTAAGATTAGGGTATATTATGATATTAGAATGGGGTTGGGACAAATATGTTTCTAATATTGAAAAAATAAAAGATTCTCCTAATACTCCTCCTAATGTAACTATAGAACAAATGGGTTCAACTATTATTGAGGAAAGCTGGTTTAAGGAAAATACTTTTACTCAACAATCAATGTTGAAAAAAATAGATACTATAAGAAAAAAAACTCAAGGTAATTATGATGGTTTTTTTGGAAAAGTATCTAATTTTTCTTGGAAAGTAAATAAAGATGGTAGTTATGATATAAAAGTAGATTTAATAACTTTAGGTAGTGTTATAGAATCTATAAATGTTAGAAAACCTGCTGTAGAAATTACCACAGCATCAATTCCCTACATTCAAGAAGAATTAGCAGATAAATTTGATGTTGATAAAAATGATGATGGTAGCTATGATAATTCCCTTATTAATAATATAGGATCAAATGTGATATCACAATGGTTAGGTCAAACTATTTTAAATTTTCCTACAAATGATAATTATTTTAATCTAGATGTTTCTGCTAAAAAAAATCGATACCTTAATGGTGTACCCCAAACTCAAAGGTATTATATAAGATTAGGAGATTTTTTAGAAAACCTTCAAGAAAAAATATTTAGAGATATTACAAATGGTAACACCCCTAAATTTAAACAAGTTACTATTGATACTGGAGCTGAAACTAATAGATGTAATTATATATTTAATCTAATCCCTTTAGATCCAGGAATATGTATTTTTGATTTTAAATTTACTGAAGAATTTTCTAATTTTTCTTATTTTAGAACACCTCTTACAGAAGATGTAAGTTATAATGGGGTACAATCTAAAGGTACTAGACCTTTTGTAGTCTGGGATCCAGTTAATAAAGTTACATATGGTAAACTAATGAACATTTATATGAACATTAATTTCCTTCAATCAGAACTAGATAGTAATCTTGATGATAAAGGTGATTTAAGTTTATTTCAATATCTTCAAGGTATATGTAATGGTATTAATAAATGTACAGGTGGTACTACTAATATAGAACCTGCTGTAAAAGATGATAATGTTATATATTTTTTAGAACAAAACCCTATTAAAGGATTAGACGGATTAAAACCTATTCAAGATACAGCCCCTATTGAGATATTAGGTTATAGTAGTAAAGGAGAATCTAATTTTGTTAAAGATTTTTCTTTCAATACTAAAATAACCCCTGATTTAATGTCTATGATTTCTTTGGGTGCTACTGCTAATGGTGATGCTGCATCAATCCCTTTTAACAATTGGAATGATGGTCTTGTAAATAGATTTGAAGAAAAATCCGAAGAAGTAGAAAATGACCCTAGTACAAATGAATACATTGGTAGTAAAAAATCCCCAGAAGAAGGTGTTAGTTCTCCATCTGAAATAATAACTCTTTTTAAACAAGATATGTCTACAAAGGGTGATAAAAGTACAATAGATCAAGATGGATTTGTTTCACTTGGTACTTTAAATTATGATTGGGAATGGCAAAATACTAATATTGATGATCTTGGTTGGGATAATGATGAACTTACCGGGGATTGGGAACAAGATGCAAATAATAAAAAATTATTAGATGAGGTAGTCTCAAAAGTACAAGCAATCCAAAGATCAGACAAAAAGAAATTCCCAAATAGAAAAATAATCGATCCAACACTTGTAGATAGTGAAACAGTTTTAGAAAATTTAAATATCCTCCCAGGAGAAGAATATAAATCTTATATAATTTCTGCTTTTGGTGGAGATACTGGTCTTTCCTCTAGAAATGGTCAAAAAGTTACAATATATGCTAGTAATGCTTTATGGTATAAATCAATAGAGGATTCTGGGTTTGTTAATCGTGGTATTAATAGTTTTAAAACTTATATAAATAATATAAATGTTGCCGAATTTACAGAATCTGGGGTTCAATCTAGTTTAAGTGGTTTTATTCCTGTAGAATTAGACTTAACTACAGAAGGATTAAGTGGTATGAAAATTTATAATAAAATAAGTATAAACCAAAGATTTCTACCACCTGCTTACCCTAAAGCTCTTAAATTTGTTATCCGTGGAATTAACCATTCTGTAAAGGGTAATTTATGGGAAACAAATATAAAAACAATATCAACTAGTCTTACAGACCAACCTCCATCACTAAAACCTTCTCATTTTAAGAAAAGAGAAACAACACAAACTAAAGGTCCTATAGAAGTTAAAGGTCCTATTCCACCTAAAGATCCTAATGAAAAATTGAAAATTTTAGATAATAGAACGGTAGCAGGGTCTCCTTTTGATGCTAGAACATATCAAAAATATCAAGGTATAGATTGGTTAGTAGGTGAATTAAATATTAATACTCAAGATACTTGGAAAAAATTTCTTAATGAATTAGATGAAAAATATCCTGGGTATACTTTAATAATAAATGCTACTTACCGTACATATCAACGATCTATTGAATTAAAGGCTCAAAACTCAAATAATGCAACTCCGGGGTATTCACCTCATAACTATGCCTATGCTATAGATATGAATGTTAAAGATACTAATGGTAATGTTTATTTAAAAAAAGATAGAAAACCTTGGATAGAATCTGGTATTCCTGCGATTGCAAAATCACTAGGCATGAGATGGGGAGGTGATATTGATGATTATGTAGACTGTGTTCATTTCGATGTAACTCGTGTTACAGACGCTTCTATAGCAAATGCTAAAAAAGATAATGAGGGGTTACCTCAATCACAGTGGAATACTAAAAACACAAATTACGTATAATGTACTATCCAAAATCACAAATAAAAACAAATTTATTCACCATTGGTGATGAATATGTACATCTAGGCACTAACAAAGTATATTCTGGATCTTACTTTAAAACAGGTGATGGAAAAGCATTTACTGGTAGAAACCCAAATGACAAACCTAATTTACCTTTAGAACTTTCCTCAATTAATTTAAATGATTTCCAACCATTTAACCCAGAACTAGAAGAATTTCCTAATTCCTATAACATAATAGATGATGAATATTATTGGGCTAAAGGAATAAATTTAAATGATACAACACCAGTCCCTAAACCCCCTATTCAGATCCAACCTCTACCAACTTCAAATAATTATAGTATAGGAGAAATACAAAGATATTTTACATCTAAAATCAATGAAATTAAATATACTGAAATAAATGAATCTCAATATAATTCTTTTGTTAGTAAAGACTCTACAGTTCAGCATTCTTTATATATTGCCTTCCAACTTCCTTGGATAATAACGGGTGACAGAGCTTCGGCATATGAAGTAAACTTAAAAACTATTGAAAGAACCCAAAGAAATTTTAAATTACAAGGTTTTAAATCTTACTTTAAGGGAAGATATGACCAACTATTTAGGTATACCCCCCAAGAAAATTTATACACTGAAGGAAAAGAATTTAAATCAATAGTAACAGGAAAAATGTATAGGGGTTATTATCATATACACCCTGATAAAGGCCCTATGGAAGGTAGACAACACACTATTGAAAAACATAATGTTTTATTACCTATAAGTGGTTCAAATTTTAGATCTTTTCAAGATATTAAAGAACCTCAAAGCAAAAATTATAAATCTTCTTTAAATACATTTGGAGGTTACTAACTGCATTCGTATATTCAAGTAAAATAAGGTTATATGTACTGGCTTGTAGAAAACGAGGAACAGTTAAATGTTTTAATAAATAGTGGTTATAAAGAGGCTTTCATTGAGGTAATACCTTATAATGATACTATTCACCCTGTACTAAATCAAGTAAGTTTAGTGTATATTAGACCAATTAAAGCAAGCAAAGGCTTTATGGTATGCATTAACCATAGCGAATCTCTAAATACATTAAATATTGGTATAAACAAATTAATAGAAAAATTTGAAAAATTATATTGTCGTGATAAAAAAGAAATATTACATTATTTTCCAATCAAAACTCTTTACGACATAACACCACCCCCTACTACGTATATACGACCTACAACACAAACACATGAATTATACTATAGGAAATATAGTGATAACCGTGAGTTAAACCTAATTATACCGATTGTTAAACACTACGAATTGTGTGAGACGATTTTTAGAGATCTAAAAGCGAATATTAACATAGAAAAAACAAAATATGATGAGTTCTTTAACAGTAGAGTATCCGTGGTATTCAACGCCATCGAGAGAAATGGAGTACGAATACATAATAAAACCTTCGAAGAATACTTCCATCCCGTTGATGGTGAATACGTCTACACTCAGTTCAACTTAAAAACAACAACAACAAGACCCTCAAATAAATTTAAAAACGTAAATTATGCCGCACTTAATAAAGAAAACGGATGTAGAAAAAGTTTTATACCACGTAATAATAGGCTTGTGGAAATTGACATCAGCGCTTACCATCCTAGCTTGTCTGCTCGTCTTATTGGTTATGATTTTGCCAATGTTGATATTCACGCTCATTTTGCAACCCTATATGGAGTGGATTATAAAAAATCGAAAGAACTTACCTTCAAACAGCTCTATGGAGGCGTTTTTGACAATTACAAAGGCTTGGAATTCTTTCAAAAAATCGAGAAATACGTATTAAATCTCTGGAGTAAGTTTGAAAGCGACGGGTTTGTAGAATGTGAGGTTTCTGGATATAGATATGAAAAGGAAAAATTACAAAATATGAATCCACAAAAATTATTTAATTATATATTACAAAATTTGGAGACGTCAATGAACGTTCGTATATTATGGGATATGTTTTGTATATTAAGAAATTGCAAAACAAAATTGGTACTATACACTTATGATTCGTTTTTATTTGATTTAGACGATAGTGAGGAAAATATACTAGAAGAAATTAAAAATGTATTTAAAAAATACAAATTAAATATTAAAGAAATAGAAGGTTATGATTACAATTTTACAGAATAGGACC
>JAAEPJ010000294.1 GCA_024222485.1 bacterium
CCAAATAATGTACGAATTTCCGCGCAAAACTCCAGAAAACACTTCTTTTTGCTCAGATATATACTGAAACTACTATTTCGAGACTTATTATTAACTAAATACTTATAAATAAACTTTAAAAACTGATGGAAAACGATTTGAATAAAACTCCGCTGCCACTGTAAACAATATCTGATTACGCGTTGCTATGCGTGGCTTGCCATCCACACCACGGTTGCTATGAAAATCAGATCACGTGATGCCCAGCTGCGAATGGCCTATTAACAGCCTTTGTTACCTTCAAACAACAGAAAAATACAACAAAATCTAAAACACACTTATTTTTTATGAGAAACCGTTAATAAGAAACCGTAGGGCCAGATTTTCAAAACTTAAGAAACTTTAGTAGGATATTTTGTTTGAACTAAAAAAGTTAAGAAACTTTTTATATTTTTCTTATCAAGAAAAACAACTTCCACAGGTCTGTCCCACAGAGTTTTATTCCTAGTTCAGTTTAGTTACATTTGA
Organism: bacterium; assembly: GCA_024222485.1. Taxonomy (GTDB): domain Bacteria; phylum RUG730; class RUG730; order RUG730; family JAAEPJ01; genus JAAEPJ01. The sequence continues at coordinate 508 of JAAEPJ010000294.1, forward strand.
TAAGATATTTTAGCTGTTTTGCAATGAAATTTGCATTTAATTTTTGCTTCTCTATACCCAATTCATGTTTGGCACTGATAGAAAATAGGAAGTGAAAATTCACTCATGAAAACTAAATTATTCATTTGAATTTAGGAAAAATTTGGGGGGGGGATGCTTCAGCCAAATTTCTTAGGTCCCTGGTTTTGAAAATATATTTGTATTCCTTATGGAACATTCCAGTAACAATAGAATCCATTCTATTTCACTTGA
>JAAEPJ010000295.1 GCA_024222485.1 bacterium
ATTCACAGGGCTAAACATTTGGATAGGGGACATATTATACAAGATAAGAATAGGAATGCCGAGAATTCCCGCATAGCCTTGGTTTTAACGTACCACCCAGCCCTCAATAAAGTTAATGAAATTCTGCTGAGCTGTTTGGCAACACTTTGTGTGGATGACGAACACCGCACGCAGGCTTGTTGAGGTAAAAATAATTCTTTCATTTTGTCGGGCTAAAAATCTTAAGGACACCCTTGTAAGATCTACGATTAGCTCAAATGTAGAAGAGAGGGTGGAAAACGGTAGTTTTAAATGTAACGGGAGGAAAAGTTGCCAGATATGCTCGGTTATCAAGAAGGAAAATACCTTTTCTCATTTGGATAATAGTAAGGTTTTTCATAATTTCACAGGTCGTTATAATTGTAGTTCCGAAAACGTGGTATACATGCTGCAATGTACCTGCTGTGATAAAAAATACATTGGCAGTACAAAAACTAAATTTCGACAAAGATTTAATACTTATAAATCTTATTTTCGGGCATACGCAAAAAAGCAACAAGAGGGCACTTTGGGGGTCGGTAAACAAATTCCACAGGCTAGCTTCTTCAGCCATTTTTTTGAAGCGGGACATAATGGTAAATTAACTGTTTCGGTAAGTTTCATAGATGGGGCATCAAACATTTATAATTTGCGTAGGCGCGAGTTGTTTTGGCAATATAAACTCCGCACTTTTATGCCTCGAGGTCTTAATGATAGAGCAGCAGATGTGGAGCTAGACATGTTTGCCTGTGGAACTAAATAGGCTATATTCTATAATTCTTTGCGTTTTTTCAGTTGTGGAGGGGGAGATCAACTATGTATTTCATGACTTTGCGCATGCAGTGGCAGGGTGGAATCCCCTGTCTAGCTGTCTGGGATTGAGCGTAGTTTAAGCCAATCCTCAGAGGATCATAGTTGGCCTTCATTCCACTGCAGCTGAGAAGACAAAAGGAAACCCCCAGGGTGAATCAAAATAGATGCAGGTAAACAAATTCACTTAGATCAAATTTGAGTAACAAAGAGTTTCTTTTAGCTTTCGTCCTGTTGGAAACTAGGTTTTTTTGTCCAGTAAATATTCCCGTTCGTGTATTGCAGTATCATTCTAGGTTTTAGGTGTCTAGAGCTTTTAGTTTTTAAATACAATTTTTATGGTGATTAGGTTTTTAACATGTGAATAGGGGTTTTAATGCATTTCAACATTTTAATTGTAAGTAGGGTGGGGTTGGTATGTAATCAGTTTTATCATGTAAATAATTCCTTTTATTTCGTAAATTAGAAATTTTAGTATAAGTACTCGGCTGTTGTAAATGTTGCCCACACTGAGGAAGGTTGTATAACCGAAAGCTATGATAATTGTACAGTTCTTGTAAATATCTATTTTATCTGTATATATTGAATGTGGTTTTAGTGATTTTATTTATTGTTCCAACTGAGAGGGTTTTTAAGAATGGAAGACAGCCGAGCTTTTAAAAGATTTGTTTTTAACTTTGCTGAAAAATTACAAGATACTGTAACAATTTGATATTTTTGAAGATTTTCCTGGTGTTTAATACTGTTCCAAAAGGGATAAAATCAATGAATAGTGCTCTAATTGGCAACAAAACAGATCAATTTCTAACAAAGTGAAACTTATTGCTGATGTTGCTAAAAATATATATAGCAGTAAAATCAGTAGCTGACTGTGAAAACCTGCAAAAGACTTGC
>JAAEPJ010000296.1 GCA_024222485.1 bacterium
ACAGACGGCTTACTGATAGTCACCACTTGTTGTGATACTTAGTCATCCATTTTAAGTCAAACACCAGTCCTCAAAAATTGACTTTGACGATTTCTAATGGATGTTTTGCCTGATAACATGAGTGTTATCGAGACAAATGACCTAAGAAACATGGGCGTTATATTTTCTTGATTCAAGCCGTCTTTCAATGCCTCGAGAAGCTCGTTTTGAAGTCTCTCAAGCTTTATTCTCTCGCGAGCAGCATGTTGGTCGACTATCAGCAGTATTATTTATCAAAAACGTGTGTTTATAATTTCTGACCAAACATTTCATCAATTTTCGTACAACGTATTTGTTATTTGTATGATTCACTCCTTGTTTTACGATCATTTATTACAACAAATTTAAAATGAGTTCCGTTTCAAGGACGCCTCCTTCCGAAACCCAGTACAGAAAAATGATAATTTAAATGTTATACTTTTCTGCATGTCTATTTCGGGTACATCATGTGCTCTACATTTATGTACACTTTGAGAGAGGACATGAATCTTTGTTGTAACTTTCATAGTTGCGTGAAACTTAATGTTACGACAAATAAATGCGTTATCTCTTAGTTGTTACTTAAAATCTGGCCACTCTCTGTGAAGTCGTTTTGGACAGGGGCAGAAGTAAGTATCCGGTCGACAAACCATGTTTTCGTTTGCATTCTGAATTGACTGACAGTTCGAGGC
>JAAEPJ010000297.1 GCA_024222485.1 bacterium
AGGTTGTCTAGATCATCAAAGTAGGAAGTGCTTCCAGAAATCCATCTGTAAAAAGGAAAACTTTTAATAATGGTGTATTGTTTCGACAATTTACAGAAAGATGGAGTTTTATGACATATACTTTTCATTCCATGTCCTCAAATACTAGTAAAATCTGTGTATTGCTTTATTGACAAGAAAATGTGCTGATTAGAAAGGGCCCAAATAAGCGGAAAGCAAAAAAAGAAACAAATTGTCAAGGAATACAGTACCATAAGGCAATGTTGTTCTTCCTCGAAAAAGTGGCTTGTGTACACGTATTTTTGCATCTTAGAAATTCCTTTGAAAGATTTTTAACTTTCTTCTACTTGAACAAATAAATCCTAAGAATCTTGTTTACACGTTTTTTTTATAAGGAACCTTTGCTTTTGGCCTTGAGTATTCCGAATTCTTAACCTAATTTTGAGGGGAATTAACTAGCTTTTCTAGCTGTTTCACAATATCTAATTCTAGAAAATGCAGTTATACCCATTGATTTTCTATAAACTCAAGAGTCAAATTACCAGCCTTAGTTACCTTTGAATAACACAAAAATACAAACATTTAAATCTAAATACACTCATTTTTTATAAGAAACCGGAAATGAAAATTCACTCATGAAAACTGAATTATTCATTTTAATTTAGGAAACATTTGGAGGGGGATGCTTCAGCCAAATTTCTTAGGTCTATGGTTTTGAAAAAATATTTGTATTCCTTATGGAACATTCCAGTAACAATACACGTTTTTTCTATAAGAAACCGGTGTATAAGAAACCTAGTACTAGAGCAACAAAAATTTAAGAAACTTTCAGAGCTACATCAATATCTTTAAGAAACTCCAAAAAAAGAAGAGGACTTTCTGAGCCGGAAAGTAATATGTCAACAATACATTTTTGCTTGATTTAAGTTTGCTACACGTTTTTACTTAGAGGAACACAGGATGTCGAGTCTACTTGTTTCAGTAGGTGGGTTTCACATTAATACAAGAAATATGAGAGGAAA
>JAAEPJ010000298.1 GCA_024222485.1 bacterium
AATGGTCCTTCCCATAATATGATTCCGTCCTCTTGTTTAGTAAACGTATAAACGTCTCCGTATCTATTCTTATACTCTACCATATTATTTAGCTTTTTGGTTATTAAATCTTTCTAATAAATCTTTTATTGTTTCAGTTTGGGCATCATATTTTTTATGAAAACGCTCTTGATCCATTTCATTACCATAACCTAAAACAAATTCAACTGAACTTCCTGATTCAAACTTAACTTTAACTGTTGGAAAACTACTATAAGAGCTTCTATAATAATCAGAACCAATTGTAACCTCAGCTTTGGGGTATAATTTCTGGTATTTGGCAACTATAGTATCTAAAGCAATTTTTTGCTTATTATTATGTTCAAGCTCATTTATTTTACGTTCATTATACTCATTAAATTTAGTATATAATGAACTTGGCTTATAATATCTATATTGTTCAGTAATGCTAGTACACATTAATTTATTACCTTCTCTATCAATTGAAGCTTTATATTCTTTTATTTCACCATCTTTAATGGTATTAACTTTAAGATAAACATTACCTACGGCATTCATATAAGTAACTTCATACTCATAGTTTGTATTATTATAACAATAACCAAAATCTACTTCTCTAGTAACTTCATGAATTTCAAAATTACTATCATAATCTCTACCTTGAACAAAACCTGCTTCTTCAAGTAATGATATTTTTCTATTAATATCATTTTGGCTATCAACTGCTCTTTCAGCTTGTCTTTTGATGAATTTATTAACTTCTTCTTGTTGTTCTACTGTTAACACTTTTCCGTGAAATAAATCTAATTGCATTGTTTCTGTATTTAACATAACCTTTATTGTTTTAACGTGATGCTTAACTGCATCAACAGGGTAAATATACGAACCCTATCCCGGGTAACCAAATTTTTACGCGGGAGTTCTTATTTTTTCTTTATGTACTTGAACTATAGTACCATTCATTTTTATTAAAATGTTACCATTGTGGTGTATACCAAAACATTTTTTACGTTTATTATTATATAATACCCAATCTCCTTTTTTCATATTAAAATGGTAATGGTTCGTCAATTAAACCTTTAGGGTAAAACTTAGGATCATCTATTTTTCGGTATTCAAAACTAGCAAATGGTTGTTCACCCATTTCTACTACCTCAATACAATCTGAATGACGTCTATTTTCAATTGATAATTTTAGATCATTGGCTCGTTTTTTAGCCATATAATCATTCTCTGCATAGACATACATTTCCATTTTTACTACATATCTTTTTTCTTTATTCATAACTTAGTAATTTGATAATAATGCATTAATATCTTCTCTTGATTGCCATCCTTTAACATCCCATTCTTGTTCTCCATCAGGCAAATTTTCATTTATAATAGCAACTTCAAATGATGAAAATTCGTTTGAATCAGGGAAATCATCCCAAGCTTCTCTATCAAGTGAAACACCACCTGGAGAACTGTATAACCCTGGACCTGCTACTACAGAAATAATAATACCCTGAGATACTTCTAGGCTAGCCCCTATACATTTTTTGTCAAATTTTTGTGGTCTAAATTTTAAATCTCTAAATGTTTTCATAATATAACCTTTATTTAATGCGTTGACTTAATTATCAACAGGGTAAATATACGAATCCTATCCCAGGTAGCCAAATTTTTACACATAAAAGGACAAAAGAAGGAGCTAAATAGCTCCTTTTTCTGTGTTTTCGACGGGCGTCAGTGAAAGTGCGAGAGGGCAGTCACAAACTATGTTGAAATCCATACGCCATACAGTTAATCACAATACCCGCCGGTGGATATCTTTAAATAAATCTTTTAAAATGTTCTTGTAATGATTTATCCGCAATGTAATTATTATAATCCTCTTCAAAATCTTCAGCACTAAACCCTGAATAACTTTCTTCACCATTTAGGCGAATGTCATTTTGAAGTGAATCAATGTAAATGTCTAAATGTGGCATATCTCTAAGTACTGACTTAGCTACGCCTATAATATCTTTAGCTGCTTCTTCAATAGTATCTTCTTCAGGAATAGCTGTAAATTCTTCCTGTTCGAAATCACCTATACCTGCTAATCTATCACCTGCCATTTGATTGCCATCTATTACTTTACCCATTTCATTACTTAAATGAGCAATTACATCATCAACGTAAAATGGATCTTCTTCAACTAAGTCATAGAATAAATCTTCCCAAGCATTTAAAAATTTAGCTTTCATAGGTATACTAAGCATACCTTCAATTCGATCAGCTACTTCTTTATCAACAGAAGCATATGTTCTTGCTTCTTTAATACCTGCTTTTTCCTGAGATGCTTCAATTGCTAAATCAACTGCTTCAGTATTTTCTTCCATTTTAGAAGCCATAAATTTACCTAATGTTGGTTCAATGTCCATACCTTGATCCCCCATTGTTGCTTTAATTTCTTTATGAAAATCATTTAGTCTACTTTCAGCTTCCATCATATCACCAATTTCTATTGCATCAATAGCATAACTTAGATGCTGATTTTCTCTATGGTAATTAACATCTTCAAAGTCATCAGATATTTTCTTTAGAACTTCAATAGGAGTATCAATGCTAGTACCTAAACCAGTCTTTAACATTCCATCATAATCAAAATCATTAGTCCAACCTGAACCTATTTGATATTGCTCGTAAATGTCTATTAAATTATATTTGCTCATTATTTTTTAGCTTTTGGTTTTCTACCTCTACGTTTTTTACCTTTTGCAGCATCAACTACATCACCTACTTGATCTACTACATCTTTAAGTTCTTTTTTTACTGCTTTAGCTCT
>JAAEPJ010000299.1 GCA_024222485.1 bacterium
AATTTTAAAAAAAGAATTAATTTTACGCACTGCTGGGTTGGTACGTTTGCAGAAAAATAAACTTTTGTCCTGCATTCTAAATTCTGGTAACTTTCGGATAGTAATAGACCCCTTTCACATTCATTGCAGCTCAACGTTGGCCCTGACATGTTGTGTAGTGAAATCTCAAAGCAGGCATTGATTTTAGGAATGCTTTGAAAAGCTTTGTGAACTCAAGATCAATGCATGCTTTGGGATTTAGCTGCACATCATGTCGAGGCTAACGCTGTATGAAGATAGATTTGCATAGACTCAATTCTAATGTTAAAGTGGCCTATTGGGACGAATTGGAATACAGGGGAAAACGTTGTAAACATACGTATTACAACAGTTCTGTCTATGGGAACAGCGTAGAACTTATCATAACAACGGTTTCTTATAGTTCCCCATGAAACTTAGTGAAAACTAAGCCCCGTAATAAGAGTTCACCTAAATATCTTTTAAACTACGCATTTCCCATTAAATAAAACGGTTCTGTTAGCTCTAAAACGTTGTAAACT
>JAAEPJ010000300.1 GCA_024222485.1 bacterium
ACATATTACAACAGTTCAGTCCATGGGACCAGCCTAGAACTTATTACACTGAGAGTTTGTTATAGTTCCCCCTGAAACATAGTGAAGACTTAGCCCCGCCATAAGAGTTCACCTAAGTTTCTTATAAAGTACCCATTTTGCATAGAGTAAAACGATTCCGTTTGCTCTAAAACGTTGTAAACATAAATATTAAAATAGTTCTGTCCATTGGACCAGCCAAGAACTTATTACACCGAGCGTTTGTTATAGTTCCCCATGAAACTTAGTGAAAGGTTAGCCCCGCAATAAGAGTTCAGCTCAATTTCTTGTATAATATGCCTTTCGCATACAATAAAATGATTTCGTTTGCTCTAAAACTTAGCCCCACAATAAGAGTTGACCTCAATTTCTTATAAAGTACGCCTTTTGCATGGAATAAAACGATTCTGTTTGCTCTAAAACGTTGTAAACATACGTATTACAACAGTTCTGTCCATGGGAACAGCCTAGAACTTATTACACCGAGGGTTTCTTATAGTTCCCCATGAAACTTAGTGAAAACTTAGCCCCGCAATAAGAGTTCACCACAATTTCTTATAAAATAGGCCTTTTGCATGGAATAAAACGATTCTGTTTGCTCTTAAACGTTGTAAACATATGTATTACAACCTGTGGCGTGGTGGCTGCATGTTGGCTGGGGGGGCACCAATCCTTTTTAGCGCCCCCTTGAAACTGCACCCCTGGTACAACGCTAATTTGAATATTTTGTTTGAAATGTTCAAAGGGCACGATGATCATTACATAACATTTCATTCAATGATCAACATAGGGGCACAATTGATAAACTTTGAGATTGAAAATCTAATAGTTTTAAG
>JAAEPJ010000301.1 GCA_024222485.1 bacterium
TGGCAAACCAAAACAGCAAATACTAACTACACTGGATTCTTGCATGGAAAATCAGCCTTTCGAACCAAATGGCTTGTCAGCTAAATCTTTCTCCGAATGTCTTAAAGAACCAGAGAATTTTTCAATTTCTGAAGAGCCTTTATTACCTCTCAAAGTTCAGCAAACCATTAGTTCAGATGCTTCCCTATTTGATATTGGTCTGCATTATGAATACGCTAAAACCCTTGAAGACGCGGGAAATTTTCACCTTTTCTCAAGTGTTTGGAAACCGCCGCACAACTAAAAGTTTTCTCTAAACGCTTCAGCACGTTTTCCATCATAGTTGAGGCATTTACCTGTTACTGAAATCGCTAAAATCGGTTAAAACCAGCCGATTAAGGAGGCAAAATAGTCTTGTGGCCTACACATGAATATATTCTTGAGGCTAATAGACAACTTGAAGACCAAACTTAATATGAAATACAACCATCAGATCCAACCACAGATTTATCTATGGAAATTGAGACTTTTCTCACATTTTTGGAAATTAGGAAACTCATCGACAAAAACTGCCACAGATTTCTTTCGCCATCACCTAGGGTCAAGATACCAACTTTTCATATGTTACCGAGAATTCACAAACAAAACTGCCCAGGCAGACCTATGATTGCTGGATGCAGCTCACCCACGAGAGCACTTTCACAATATTTAGACCACTATCTCAAACCGATAGTTAAGAAAATACCATCATACATTAAAGACACTAATCATTTTCTTCAAATAGTCCTTGGTCCTGATGTCAACTTTAGAAAGGGTGATTTACTTGTCACCATGGATGTGAATTCACTATATACCAACATACCTCAAGATGAGGGCATCAGATGCTGCCTCCAGGCATTACAGAACCACTATAATGAAGATTTACCACTACCATTGATACATCTTGAACAAATGTTCACATTCATTCTAAAAAGGAATTATTTTGAATTTAACAAGAGAGTTTTCTTACAGATACACGGTACAGCAATGGGGTCCCCATTTGCCCCGAATTTTGCCAATATTTTTATGCACCAGTGCGAGAAATACATACTTGATAACGCCCCCCACAATCGTACCCCTCTTGTCTGGAAAAGATAAATAGATGATATTTTCCTTGTATGGACACATGGTATTGAGTCACTCAATGAATTTCTGGAGTTCTGTAACAGTAGCTTCCCTACCATTAAATTCACCGCAGAATACTCTTTTGACAGTGTCAATTTCTTAGATACCACAATATTTTTTAACCCACAAGGAATTATTGAAAGCACTCTCTATATTAAACCAAATGACATCTGTACATTATTACACAATGACTCCTTCCATCCTGATCATTGCAAAAAGGGTATTATATACAGTCAAGCCTTGAGATATAGAAGAATCATCACAAACAATGAGAAATTACAAGAAAACCTTTTCAACCTACAATCAAACCTTCTAAGAAGGGGCTACAATATTTCTGAGATCATCAAACAATTTGAAAGAGTACTTCAATTCACTCAAATGGACCTATTATTTGGACAACAGAAGGCTGAAGATACAAACACCAGGAAACTCCCCTTTGTTGTCCCATTTGACAACACAATCATTCAGATCGGTAACATCCTTAAAAGACATTGGCATATTATCTTAAATGATGATAATCTTAAAGAAATTTGGACAGATCCTCCATTTCTTGCTTTAAAAAGACACACAAACACTAAAGAAATTCTGGTACGCTCTAAATTTTAACCACACTTAATCCTATTAAGGAACTCAGAGGGCAGATCACTCCCTCCCCCCCATTGGATCAAAAACCCACTCTTTGTTCCAGTTCAACTACACCCAAAAACATTTTTTTAGAATTATCCAACAAAACATCTAATCAACATTTTTGCCATTACTATATACTTTCAACAATTTTGATCTGCCTTCTAGCTTTTTTGCCAATAAAGATGCATTGGTGGACTCGGACGCGAGTCTGCTGGGGCACCTAACACACCAGACATTCCGATTTAAGTGCCCCGAAATGTCAGTGTTTGGACATCGGCTGATGATCTGCATCATTGGTGAAAA
>JAAEPJ010000302.1 GCA_024222485.1 bacterium
AGTTTCATGGGAAACTATAAATAAACCCTCGGTGTAATATGTTCTAGGCTGTTTCCATGAACAAAACTGTTATAGTACGTTTGTTTACAACGTTTTAGAGGAAACAGAATCATTTTATTCAATGCAAAGGCGCACTTTATAAGAATGTAAGGTGAACTCTTATTGCGGAGCTAAGTTTTCACTAAATTTTATGAGGAACTATAAGAAACCCTCGTTGAGATAAGTTCTAGGCTGTTCCCATGGACAGAACTGTTGTAATATATATGTTTACAACGTTTTGGAGCAAACGGAATCGTTTTATCCCATGGAAAATGCGAACTTTATAAGAAATTGAGGTGAACTCTTATTACGGGGCTAAGTTTTCACAGAGTTTCATGGCGAACTATAAGAAACCGCTGTAATAGAAAGTTCTACGCTGTTCCCATCAACAAAACTGTTGTAATACGTTTGTTTACAACGTTTTAGAGCTAACAGAACCGTTTTATTCAATGGGAAATGCGTAGTTTAAAAGAAATTGAGGTGAACTCTTATTACGGGGCTAAGTTTTCACTA
>JAAEPJ010000303.1 GCA_024222485.1 bacterium
CAATAATCGACTAATCATGTATTATTGATCGAAATGAATAAAATTGATAGCAAATGAGAACCTAACAACGCCTCAGTGGCCTAATGGATAAGGCATCAGCCTTCTAAGCCGGGGATTGTAGGTTCGAGTCCCATTTGAGGTGCTGGTTGTGCTTTATTGATCAATAATCGACTAATCATGTATTATTGATCGAAATGAATCAAATTGATAGCAAATGAGAACCTAACAACGCCTCAGTGGCCTAATGCATAAGGCATCGGCCTTCTAAGCCGGAGATTGTGGGTTCTAGTCCTATCTGAGGTGCTGGTTGAGCTTTATTTATCAATAATCGAGAGATCAAGTATAATTGATCAAAATGAATCAAATTGATAGCAAATGAGAACCTAACAACGCCTCAGTGGCCTAATGGATAAGGCATCGGCCTTCTAAGCCGGGGATTGTGGGTTCGAGTCCCATCTGAGGTGCTGGTTGTGCTTTATTGATCAATAATGGAGCAAACATGTACAATTGATCAAAATGAATCAAATGGATAGCAAATCAGATACTGACAATGCCTCAGTGGCCTAGTGGATAAGGCATCGGCCTTCTAAACCGGGGATTGTGGGTTCGAGTCCCATCTGAGGTGCTGGTTGAGCTTTATTAATTAATAATCGAGCAATTATGTACAATTGATCAAAATGAATCGATA
>JAAEPJ010000304.1 GCA_024222485.1 bacterium
TAGTCTTTTTTTATAATATGATTGTTCTTTTGTTAGTGTTGTCAGTTCTTCTATCGTGTAATCATCTATTATAAATAATCTATTTAATAATCGTAATTGTGATTTTATATCTTTAACCTCTTTTTTTACTTCATTTAATTCCGTCTGTATTTTATTTCTTATGTCATTTTCATGAAATACTGGAATTTCTTCAAATTTTATATCTTCTAGTTCTCTAAGATATTTAATTCGTGCTTTATCTGATTTATATATTAATTTTTCTTCTTTATTTATTGCCTCATTTAAGGTTGAGTTTTTATCTAATAATGATCTTAAAAATGGATCATCATTTAAATCATTTTCATTGCGTTTCTCGTCGTTGCCCGATGCTTCTCTCTATTCCATTTTTTCAAAGATCTTTTGCATTCCTTAGAACACCTTTTAACCTCTAAATTAATTATTTTATTCAGTTGAAAAAATAAATCTTATATTTTCTTTTTATACTTCATTTAATGGATGATA
>JAAEPJ010000305.1 GCA_024222485.1 bacterium
AAATTCATTCATTTTTTGGTTTTTGAACTAAGTTGATCGAGGGGGGAATATTTGCCTCTCAGAGCCCCTATTCGTGTTCTAGTATTCAAAACGAAGTTTCAATACCACACATTTCTTACGGCTTCAAAGGGCAAATAGCCGCCAAGACGGGATTCACTATCGGCCCTAACCCTAATTGATTAATAAGAAGCCTGCAGACGACAAAACATTATTTTGTGATCCAGATTTATAAGAAAGCTTTAGTTATAACGAAATGGTGTTCTTTTATTAAAACTGAGGTGAAAATTAAAAGGCTCATTCTCTGTGATGCAAAATAGAGTATACTGCCTGAGGAAAGGGGCGTGGTCGACAAGGGTGTGGCCTCAATTTTTTTTGAATACCTGTTTTCTCAACCTCCCAGCCGCCCCTGAATCACCTTATCAAATTTCTGTGGTTCTGAACCCTCTTGACCTTTTAATCTTTAAAAGGGACTTTAAAAGGATTTATTTCCTCTAAATTAACATTTTGTGATACTGTGGGTTATTGTTTTTGTATTTCTGATGATATTTTTAATTTACGATGTTTCTAGGGGTCAAAAATCATAACTGGGAGTTTAAGGCCTAAGCCCAGCCCTTGTCTAACCCGCCATGTTTACGTCATCGTTTCGATACTTTTAAACCCCCACAGCATTTGGTAAGATGAATAATTTTGTTACTGATATGTTGTTTCCTTATTTCCCTTTCGAGATATTTGCGCATCTTGCCCTTATGTTTGCTCTGACGATGTTTTCTTTTCCTTCCAAGCACTTTATTGCATTTTGTAATGTAACAAATATTCTTAAATCGTTGCATGTTTTCCCGGATAGATAGTCCTAAGGTGTGACAAAGTAGAATGGAGAGCATAAAATACGCAGATATAAGAACAGTAAC
>JAAEPJ010000306.1 GCA_024222485.1 bacterium
CGGCCAGTGATGAGAAACAGGCACTAAATAATCTGAATGATGATAAAAATATTTTCATAGATGATAATGGGAATAAGCATGTTATTCCTACTAAAAGGAAGCCTTTGAGAAAGCAATCTTTTACTAATAGAGTTAATAGAAAAACTATAAAAATAGAAAATGATAAGGTTTATGTTAATGGGAAGTTTAGTCATATGTCGACTAGGCATAGAAATACAGATAAAGAAATTGCAAACCTACATCCAATAATGAGGAAGAAAATGGCAAGTCTGATAAATAAAATAAATAATTCACAAAATAAATATCGAGTTCAAATATCTAATAATAACGATAATCCTGATTGTATAATATATGGGGGTTATAGACTTCCTGCAGAACAAGCTGAGGCATTTTCTCATGGCAGAACAGGAAAAAACAAAAATAAACCTATAATAACATGGGCAAAACCATTAAGAAGTAATCATAATTATGGTTTGGCAGTAGACCTTACAGTAGTAGATCTAAAAACCGGGGAACTTATCCAGATTAAAAAAAATGATTTATTAGTTTCGTTAGCAAAAAAATGTGGTTTAAACTGGGGAGGGGATTTTAAATCAAAAAAGAAAAAAGATCCTCCACATTTTGAAATGATTATAAAAAAGTTCTCAACAAATACAAAATACTTAGATTATCTAGAAAATAAATATTTAAATGAACAAAAAGAAGATGGATATATTAAAATTAATTAATAAAATCATTCTGTGTATTGTCATATTTAATGTAGGAATCTGTATAGCCAAGGTAAGACATAAAAATGTATCAAAAAGCTTAAGGCATATAAATATAAATCATATTAAAAATGAAGTAAATCAAATAAATAAGACTAAAATGACTAAAGTAGATAGCTATGAAAAGTCTAGAAGAATAAATAAAACACAATTTTTTAATCACAATACTTTATACAAGATAACTGAAAATTTTTCTGATGGATCAGATAATATTTTCACAAAAAATTATTATTTCAAAAGAGGACATTTAATATTTTATGAAAAGCACACTTATTTTTTTGAAGATGGGGTAATGAAAGGTTACGACCTCAATAAAAGTAAACATTCAATAAAAAAGATCTATTTTTTAAACAATAAAGTTGAAAAAATCGAAATTAAAGGAAATCCAAAAGTTTTTACAAAAGAAGAAGAATATAATTACATTAAAAAAGATTTAGAAAATTTTATACACATTTCAAAATTATTTAGATTGCCTAAATATAGAAGTTATAAAGGAGGGGAAGAAGGATTTTTTGATGAATATTCATTATCAGGAAGAGAAAAAATACTAAAATTAACATATGAATTTAAAAATTCTCCATGTAAAATTACTATTTTAGATGAAGATTATAATGAATTGATTGACATAAAAAAGAGTGTGACTAAGGGCAAAATTGAAAAAAAGATAAAATTAAATCAAGATATTATTAAAAATAACAAAGCAGGAATAAAAGTTTATTTAGATGGAATCCCAGGTTGTAAATGGTGGTTTAAAATAGAATTTGAAGGAGAACAAATAAAGATAGGGTAGTTATAAAATAGTACTGCTATCAGTAGTCTTGAGACTGCAGATCAAATATTTCAATATTTGAAAAGATATTTAATCCTGTTATAAGTTGTCAAAATTAATTCAAAAGAAAATAAAATTATCATTAATAGATAAAATAAAACAAACAGTAAATACATTAAAAAGTTGAATTCAATGCTAGAACAGCCGTTTTTATAGAAACAGCAGGAATATAAGGAGTTCATCAGTCACTTCATTCGCTAAACGCTTCATTACGTTCCTTCTTCACGCTCATTCCCATTTTCCCCTTTAAAACCCAATAAGGCCTTGCTTCGCAAAAATAATAAAAAAGGGAAAAAACCATTCGCCGATTTTGTGCTCACCCGCGATCGCATCCCCAAATTTTTATAAGCCTGCGCTTAAAAAAATTAACGGAAAAAACGCTTGTTTTACAAGCTATCATTTTTCCTGGGTCTGCTCAATTCGCTTGCGGCTCGCTTTAGCTCCCGCTTTTAATAATTTTAAAAAGAGCGGGAAAGTTTAATTTTTATTTCTTATTGAATAGAGAGAACGTTTTCATTAAGTCCGAAAAGAGAAATATTTCCAAATAAAGATAAAAGACCGGCCAAATTTTTCAAATAGAAATTACATCTCTGCTTCCGCACAAATTAAATGTAGACTATTAATATAGTTTAGAACTGTTTGGATCCTCAATTTCTATGAGAAAGGATTGAATTTAGTCAAAGAATGGGATTTTGTTTTTTCTCATATAAATGGAGGCTTAAGTTTTTATGAATTATCTAAAGCTTTAGAAAGTGTATCTTTGAGCCTTTTTTTAGCAATTAAACCATCTATAATATTAAAAATCGATTTTCTTTCGTTTTCATCTAACTCTTCCACAAGCCTAATTTTTTCCATTAAAGTTTTATCATAAGAATTTTCATCTTTAAAAATATCATCTGCAGATAGTAACTCTGCTAAAGATATTCCTAAAGCTTTAGCAATTTTTTGTAAAGTTGAAGTAGATGGGTCAGTTTTTCCTTTTTCAATTTTAGAATATTGAGATTGGTCCATATTAACAGATAAAGCTACTTCTTTTTGAGTTAACCCTTTAGCTTTTCTGGTTTTGTTTATAAGTGATCCTATGTTCATTTCATGAAAGATAAAAATTATCATTTTGGACCTATAATCTACTTTAAAATATATTATTTATCAACAATCAAAAAAATATTTGTTTTTATTATGAATAATATATCTATTTTTATTATACTTGTGTTATAGATAAATAACACCAAAAATATTTTTTCAATGAATAGAGACAAAAAAACAAGATACCTAAAAATCCAGACCAGGAAGCTAAAGTCAAGCTGGCTAATAGAAGGGAAGAAAGTCCCAGAAATAAGAATAAGTGGAATCTGGTTAGCCCGAGAAGGTTTTTTTCCAAAAGACAAAATAAAAGTAGAAATAAGAAAAGAATTCTTAGGAATCGAACTGCAACCACGTCTAGCATGAAAGAAAACATAAAACCAAAGAAAAAAATACTAAAACTACAACCAAAAGAAATAGTATTAGTAAATAAAAATAAAATAGTCCCAGAACTAAGACTATCAGGCATCTGGCTTCAATCGAACGGATTTTATGAAGGTCAACAAGTAGAAGTAACCTTTGGATATGAATACATAGTAATCTATCCATACAAAAATGAAATGCTATGAGCATCCAAGAAATCAAACAAAGCCTAAGCATCGAAGAAGTATTAAGCCATTACGGATTAAAAGCAAATAAAAACAAAATGCTAAACTGCCCCTTCCATGAAGACAAAACCCCCAGCATGCAAATCTATGAAGAGAGCAATACGGTATTTTGTTTTTCAAGTAACTGCAAATTACACGGTAAAAGCATAGATTAAATAGATTTTATAATGCATAAAGAAAACAGAAGCAAATACGAATCGATAAACAAAGCGAAGCAAATGCTAGGCATCCAAGAACAAAAAGTAGAAATAAGCATAAAAAAAACTTTTAAAACTTTGCATCAAAACCTAATAA
>JAAEPJ010000308.1 GCA_024222485.1 bacterium
AGTACTCAGTACTCAGTACTCAGTGCACCGAGTACTGAGTACTGCGTACTCCGTACTCCGTACTCACCACTCTCAGTACTCAGTACTCAGTACTCAGTACTCAGTACTCAGTACTCAGTAGTCAGTACTCAGTAGTCAGTACTCAGTAATCAGTACTCACAGTACCAAGTACTAAGTACTAAGAACTAAGTACTCAGTACTCAGTACTCGGTACTCAGTACTCAATACTCAGTACTCAGTACTCAGTACTCAGTACTCAGTACTCAGTACTCTCAGTACTCAGTACTCAGTTGTCAGTACTCAGTACTAAGTACTCTCTGTACTCAGTAAACAGTATTCAGTATTCATTACTCAGTACTCAGTACTCTCAGTACTCAGTACTCAGTACTAATTACTCAGTACTCAGTACTAAGTACTTATTACTCAGTACTCAGTACTCAGTACTCAGTACTCAGTACTCAGTACTCAGTACTCAGTACTCAGTACTCAGTACTCAGTACTCAGTACTCAGTACTCGGTACTCGGTACTCAGTACTC
>JAAEPJ010000309.1 GCA_024222485.1 bacterium
ATTACAAGCCTTCTAGCTGTAGTTTCACTTAGAGAGAAAGGTCTAGGGTCAAACGTTAAACGTAATGACTATATAGTCTTGTATATAGAATAGCCAAAGACCCTCTTACATTATTGAATGCAGATTGTTATGCATTTTACCAGATGAAACAAAATTAGTATTTTTCATCAGGTTTGTAAACCTAAAATGTGTTTTGATAGAGTTCATTTCGTGTGAAAAGTATTTATTTGGCTCCCCCTCTTTCCTATAACAATGTTGAATTTTGTCGAGTAAAAGAAGTGCTTTGACCAATAACAGATTCAAGCTGCAGTCTAAGATTGATTCTTCATCCAACAACATTGTTCTTGGAGGGAGGGGAGGTGAAATTGGATGAGTAAAGTTTAATGAATGCTTTAGTTTGAAAGTAACCTCCTCAAAAAGCATGTGTTATTTATAGAAAATGAAAAATACCTTAACCAACCACGGCCCTAGATAGAAACATTTGTTGCCAAAGGATTTGTATATACTTCCTCCTTTATTCTTCGATTAGGGCATCACATGTATTGTAAAGAATAAATCCTTTTCATTAATTTCCTGTAATATTTAACAAAGGTTGAGTTTGAGAATATATATGCTTTTGATAACAGCAAGCTTGGAAAACTTTCACTGATACTAATGAAACATGGTTTTGAAAAATGGTCGTTGTATTACATCGTACCATTGATGAATCTGACTATAGTGTAGCACGTTCGTGCTACCTCATCCTTCAATGATTATTTTCATGCTTTTTTGTGTATATCATGAACCAAAATTTAACACATTTGTCCGTGCACTAAACTCAAAAGAAAGGTAGAAGTAATTAAAACCCAAATCATCCACTTTCTAGGTCATATATCAAAAATCTTCGACGTGCTACACCAATTTTGAAAGACATATATTCAACTATATATTTAGATAAAAAAAGTACCGTAGCACGTAAGTAAAATTCAATTTCTTCTCCTATTGCGGTAGGTTTTCTACCGAAAATCGAATGAAATCTTAATTCCAGGTAATGCACAGTTGTAGAAATATTTATCAAACTGATAAACAGATCCAAACGATAAATATTTACATTTAACTTTGAGATTGGGCACTGTAGCACGTGGAAAACTCTCGAGATTTTAAAACACTTGCTTTCTACTGCATTTTTCAGAAAGGGCTTTTTATATTTGGCTATTGCTGCTGACCGAAAGTTGATAGTTGCAAAA
>JAAEPJ010000310.1 GCA_024222485.1 bacterium
AAGCCTGTATTCGCCTCTACCAGCATAAAAGTATATTTTGTTCTTGCATCAGTTTGATAACTCACTGTATGCTCCGCAGCATTCACTGTCATATCATAACTCGCATTTTCTGTGGCATTATAATAACTTCCACCCGTGATCGCTCCTGCAGCATCTCGTGTAAAGGTTGTTTGATTACTATTAGCATCCCACTGCTCCATTACCAGCCAACTACTTCCATTATCATAGCTCTTCTCAATGATAATCGCTTGTGCTTGTGGGATCACATCTGATGTTAGGTTAGTAACATCATTATTATCTATTGTCAACATTAAAGTATAACGAGTGCCTGCTTCTCTTTGCATTATCAAAGTATGGTTATCAGTATCTACAATCATATTATATATCACATTTTCTTCACTGTTATAATAAGTTCCACCAGTAATCACTCCATTTATATCTCTAGTTATTGTTGTTCTATTCCCATCATTATCCTCACTCTCCATGACCCAGATTCCTTTATCGTAACTTTTCTCTATCACAACAGCCTGAGGATTACCAGCTACCCCAAAGTTAGTGAAAGCAGTATCATTTGATGTTAGCATAAAAAAATGGCGGGTTGATGCGTCTATCTGTATTCTTAAGGTATGATTTGTTCCCTCTAAAATCATATCATAACTCACCTTTTCTGTGGCATTATAATAACTTCCACCCGTGATCGCTCCGTCTGCATCTCGTGTAAAGGTTGTTTTGTTGCCATGCTCATCCCATAACTTGGTTATCAACCAAGTCTCTCCACCATCATAAGTTTGTTCTATCATAATCGCTTGCGGGATACCATCAGGTCCTAAATTATCAAAGCCTGTATTCGCCTCTACCAGCATAAAAGTATATTTTGTTGTTTCATCAGTTTGATAACTCACTGTATGCTCCGCAGCATTCACTGTCATATCATAACTCGCCTTTTCTGTGGCATTATAATAAGTTCCACCCGTGATCGCTCCTGCAGCATCTCGTGTAAAGGTTGTTTGATTACTATTAGCATCCCACTGCTCTGTTACTAGCCAAGTACTCCCACCATCATAAGTTTCTTCTATCATAATTGCTTGCAGACTTCCATCAACTATTGCTAAATTAGTAAAATCTTTATTATCTGCTTCTAACATGAAAGTAGCTCTCGTTGTAGAGTCTGTTTTCATTGTTAGAGTATGAGCGACTGCATCTACATCCATATCATAAGTAATTCCATTACTAGCATTATAATAAGTTCCGCCAGTAATCTCTCCGGTTATTGGCTCTGTCGTTAAAGTCGTTTTACTGTCACCTCCATGCCAAATTTCAATTATATTTAAAGCACTATCATCCACTCTAAAAATCATCGGAGAACCATCTTCCTTTACTACATAGCCTGTTGCAGTCGTTAAAACATGATAAGTCTTATATCCTAGGCTATAGGTCATTTTCCCACCAGCTACAGGGAAGTCAGATTTCTTCCCAGCTATATCATAAAATATCGCCTCTTCTCCAATATCTTCATAGCCAGGCCATGGGCCTGGCCCATCTGTGCCTGCAGTTCCTAAGTTTGTGGATTCATAGACAGTCAAAGTCTTTAAAGAACCATCTAGATTATATTCATAGGTATATATTGCATCCTCTGTATAAATATTTCTGCCAGTAATAACACCAGCCTGGTATGATTCAAATAATATTCGACGATTCTGTTGGTCAACAATCTCAGTCATCGTTAAGTCAGTCCGGTTAGAATCGTTATAATATGATATTTTTGTAATACCCTCTTGACCACTAAAGTTACGAGTTATCGTAATATACTGATCCTTATTCTCTCCCGCCGTTATCTTACCTTCTATTGCTTTATATTCTCCAGTATCACTTATCCACCGACTATAGACAATTGCATAATTAACATTTCCTTTGTCATCGTAATGCGTTTCACCAGTGGGGTATTCAAATTTATCATAGGTAACCTCTCTATAATCACCGCCTTTATAAAAAATTTTTTTTATATATCCCTCAGGCGCGCTATTGACTTCAACTGTTTGAACAACAGTGTTATTATCCATATTAGAAAAAATAACTCTTCTAGGAAGCCCATCAGGATGCCTAAACTCTAAACGCCTTAAATTATCATCTTCTGCTAAAGATACTTCCTCATCAAGATAAAGTGTCCAGCCAGCCAAGTCATTAGAATAATCATCATCATCTTCATAAGACCCTAAAACAACCACACCCTCTATTGGAGAAGTACCATGCCATTTAGTATAAGAAAACTCATAAATCTTATCCTCTTCTATTTCAAAGTCATGATTACTTAAATTATAACTCTCACCAAAAACTTCACGGATAATTTTCCCCTCAGAATCAAAGTATACTTCTTTAGCAAGAAGTCCATCAGCTGACATATAAACATCCACAGGATTACCTGATACTCCTGTATAGGTTTCTACATATATGAGTTCTTTACCCTCATAAGCAGGATTTATAATCCCTGTCACCTGAGAGTTAATGCCACTATCTCCAACACTTAAGGATGAAGCTGAAATACTAAAGCCAGTACCATCACCTGTTGATTCAATAGTCGGTGGAGATAATACGGGAATTCTTGTATCCATAATAGTAATCAAGTTACTCTTTAATGGGCCATCTTCTAGAGCATCTATCTCTAAGTTAATATCCGCAATAGTATGTCTTTGTCTAAATACTGTAAAAATAAAGGCTTGATCAATCGTCTCTCCAGCTACTAAATATTCTTGCTCTATTTTTTCATGATTACCAATATAATCAATAAAATCTGCATATAAATCAGGGTCCTCATCTTTAAGCTCAAGTAAAACAGCTTGCATCTCTGAAGTAATCTCAATTTTTAAAGTATTCCCATCTATCGTTGTGTTTAAATTATATTCATCGCTATCCACAATATAAAATTCCACACTATCAATACTATTCAAAGTATAGGAATCATTAAGGTTATTTGTAATAGAATCAATTAATTCCTGCATCTCAGCAAACTCTTCTAATGTCGCCTTAACACCTTCTTTATCAATATCTTCACCAAAAAAAGAAGCAATAGTCAGAGGATTTAAAGCAGAACTAGTAGCATCAAAAAGAACGCCTACACCACTACCAGCACCACTACCAGCACCACCTGGAATAACGACCCCACTTGTGTCAAACTGAATTCTTTCAGGTGATATCATCCCTCTATTAAAATAAGTTAGCACAGCTGTATCTGCATCATAATTAGAAAATAAAACTAAATCTCCCTCTAAAGAAGCCGCCATAAATGTCCCATTATGATCAAATCCTCTAGTAAGTTTAACTCCCTGTATACCTTCATAATCCTGTTCGTATGTCTCTGTCCTTAAAAAATTACCATCTACATCCGTAACATTTGCCGCTAATTCTCTTGATTGATCATCCCACTCAGTATATTCAAATTTTTCATTAATAGTCCCATCTTCATTATAGATTAGAGATGATGTTAATACTTCGTCTTGATTATATTGATCCGTTCGCGCTATCAGATAAACTTCTTTTTCTTGATCAAAACTATAGAAATTCTCTGAATAACCTATAAAATTACCTTCTTTATCATAAGAATTTGTTCTCTTCAAGATATATAAGTCAGTTTTAGCATCATAAATGTAGAAATCAATATTTTTAGCTCCATCTGCCTCCGTTGTAATAATTCGTTTGGATGTAATATTTCCATCCACATCTTTTCTTACTATTGTGATTTGATTCTCCGCATACTCATATTCCTCAATATTGGTTAATTGACCAACTTGATCATAGTTTTTCCGAGTAGATAATTTATCCCCTTCATTATAAATATCTTGCTTATACCTATTTGACTCATCCATTTTTTCATATTTAACAGAATAGTAATTAATTATTTTACTACCATTTTCATCAGCCTCAACAATATAGGAATATTTAAATGTAAAGCCGTCTTTATTTTGATCTTCATCAGGACTAAGAGCAGGTTCATAAACATCCCCAGCAGCAATACTGCCGTCAGAGTTGTTCTCTCTCACAATAGTTTGGCCAACTATTTCCCCATTGTCTCTATGAATAATTTGATTAATGTTCCCGTCACTATCCTTATAAACAACATCATCTTCATAAATAATAGCAAATGTATCTCCAGAAAACATTGCCAACATATCTACATTATGAAGAGCAGCATATGTAGCAGGATCATCTCCAGCTATTTCTTCTAACAAACTAAGATTTGCTATATTAATCTGGTCCATTGCAAAGCTAAGCGGTGTGTAGTTTTGAATACCAGCGATATCAAGCCCAGGAATAGAACCAAAAGAGTTGATCAACATCCCCACCTGTTGTACAGCTGACATTGTCATAAGTAATTTTTCTTTTACTTCACTATTAATCGCTGCACTTTGTGCATTCTTATTTAAATAAGGAATAATAAATTTGAAAAATACAATATTAGATATTGCAGCTACAATAAATTTAGCAAATAAAATAAATGGACCTACAAACAATGCGACGCCTGCTAACACAACCGGAAAAGCCATCATTGCCAAAGTAAGCAAAACCATAAAGAACATCCCCACACGAAGAAGCCATTTCGGGACATATGTATCAATAAAACCTAAGTTTTGACTAACTTTATAATTAATCATAAAATCATCAATCTTCTTCTTACTGGCTCTTTTTAAACTGCTATCTGTATCTATTCCTTTATCATAACTATCAGAAAAAAAGGCTTTTTGCTTAACTTTAAAAGCATCATCCCCTTCATCTGTGTCACGAAAAAAAATAATATAATTAGAAATTGCATTCAATTCAGCAGTAAAAGCTCCTGTTTTAAAGCCTGGGCGACTATCACCTTTTTTAACCGCTAAATCTATCTGAATTAATCCATCAATAAAATCACTATCAGAAAAAATTATATTAGAATACTTATCCTGCCTAAAAATACCACCAATGATATTAACAATAAAACTACTTTCTTTATCAGCCTTTACCTTTTGTTCTTCATCTATTTTCGTTGCTTTAAATACAATTCTTATAAATTCTGAAAATGTATACCCTTGACTTGCCCAACCATCAAGAACATAACGCTCTTTTAACTTTTGCAAAATATTAGGATTAAAAAAAGTTGCTTCTCTAAGCTTTATTGTTTGACTTGTTTTTCGACCGCGGACAAATGAATGCATTGCCTGAGTAACAGAATTATCAGCCCCAGAAGAAGATAATGATTCAGCAATAGCACCAATGATTTCTGCACCATATTGAACAATATAACCAATAATCAAAATTTTTGAAAATGTCCATAACCAAGATGCAATAGGGTTTAATATTCTATCTGCTCTTACTGATCTTGCTTCACGCTCCATTTTAGAAATATCTTTTACTAGACTAAAAACACTGTTTCTCTTATCATCTATTTCTTTTTGAGTTAGAACAGCATCACCCAATGAGGATAAATAAGTAATCAAACCACGAATTTCTTCATCATTTTGACCATTAGTATTAGCCCGTCCTTCATTAGTCAAATTAATAAGATGCTTCTTATTCTTCTGATAATTAATCCCTAGCTCTAAAGCTAAGGATCTTTCATTACGCGTAAGAGGGTGAATAAGACTGATTCCCAACTCAAGCAAAGTGTTTCTATATTTTTTATTAACAAAAAGCATACCAAAACTAGCCAAACCTAAAGCTAAAACAAGCGTCGCCCCAACCAAACGAAGCCCCCATTTAAATGTACCTTTAATAGCCATATAAATATAATTACGCTCTAGTTGTAAATTTTTAGAAAACTTAGAAGTTGATTGATAAAGAACAAGATCACCTTTAGATGTCACAGTCACTAATAAGTTTTTATATTTTTGGATATCCGTTTCCTTAATAGCCTTTGAAATATCTCTGGCTTTTGTTAGGGCAATATCCATTGAAGGTTGTCTAATACGAACTTTATCTTGAATAAGAGCTTTATCAAAAGACTCCCTGTAATTCAACAACGCTCCCCTTCTTGTTTCCGTTTGAGTCTGTACCTGTCTTTGAATATGTTGCACCTGTTGTACAGTATTTTGTAAATTTTGAAAAGGATCTTGCTTGATCTTTGTTAAAGTCAGAGAGTCAATAAACTCACCAAATTCCTCAAGAGCCATATTTTTTGATTTTTCAGAACTTGAATCATCAATGATAGTTGGATCAAGAAGGAATAATTCACTCACAATATGCTTATCTAATACTCCTGCGGTATATTTACTTATTCGCTCAACTTCTTCCACTATCTGCTTAAAAGAATCTTGGATTCTTTGTTTAGGAGTTAAAGGCTTATCTGCTAACTCATTATTAGCTCTCCCTGCTTTTTTAGAAAGAACTTCGTCTTTAAGGATAGCATCCAGCCTTTGAACCTTATCTCCACCAAATTCTTGCATATTACCTTGGAAAATATTCTTTCTATCCTCTGAACTATTATATTCATAAACAGTCCCGCCATAAAGTGTCTCGTTAAATGTAATATATTTTTGAATATTCTTTTTTTCAACTCGTGCATATGTCCGTTCTTCATTTTCCCAAAAAATTGTAATAATTGGATTATTAAGGTCGAATTTATTATAAATTTTCTCTACAAATAAATTGTCTCTACCCGCTAACTCAATATGCCTGACTTGTCCTGCTTTACCATAAGGTCTTTTAAGCTCGCTAATCATTTCTTTGATGGGTTCAATCAGATACTTATCTTGCAATTGTTCAGAATACGCTCCAAGAAGGTTCTCAGAAGTTCTTTTAGCAGATAAAATCTTAACGAGTAATCGCAAATATTCACTATCTATAAGACTTTCATTCCCCTCATACTTAGAAAGTACTTGCAGCGTAGCTTCGTCTTTTTGTCTATGGAAAATGGTTTTATAGACTCCAATACCTTCCACACTCAATTCTTCCTTAAGTGTGTTTAACATTCTATTTTCGACATAGTATTCATGAATAATTGACTCATTTCCTACACTTCTCACTACACGACCACGTCGCTGAGCAAGATCGTCATCTGTTAGCTTGTGAATATCTGCTAAGTGCAAGGTAAGCCCGGCTTCTTTAGTCTGTTTAAAATCCGTACCTGTTCCAATTTGAGAGTCACCAAATAGTAAGCCCTGTGTGAGAGCTAAATATTTTGATGATTGATAAATCCTGTCACTTGTCATCGGATCGATAATCTCAAACATAACACCATTTTCAGGATTTTTTGCAAAATTACAGACTTTATTCTTAAGTTCCTTAACCTTACTAACCAAAGAAGTAGTATCCTTACCTAAAGCTTCTTTTTCGCGTATCTCTATATTCATTTTTTGAAAAAAATCATAATGCTTAGCTAAAAACTCCTCTCTCTTATTATCTCTATTTGCTTTTTCTTGATCAGAAGCATTAAGGTAACTCTCTCTATTCTTTATTAGCTGTAATAAATATTGAGCCTTACTATTATTACTTATGCTTAAAGACTTCTTAAGTATTTTTAAAGTCTCAGTCATGAGTCTTGTATCGTCTACAATTAACAATTGTGCTGTAGCTGTATCCTGATAGCTCATTTGAATAGTATGCGCAATCTCTTTCGCTTCGTTATTAAATCTATCTTTCTGAGAATCACCTGCAATTTTATGACCGTTGATAATTACTCTTTTCCCCGTAGCTTTTTCTGAATATTGCCAAATTGCCTCTTTTGCCTCAGAGATATCAATTGCATGCGTAAGTGCATATAGTAAAGCTTCTTTTTCTTGACTATCTACAATTAAGTTAGTGTTCTGAATAACATCGTCTATTGCGAGCTTACTCTCCTCCGATCTTGCAGCGTCATCAAATTTTTCTAATTTTTCTAATAATTTTGCCAAGTTTTCATCTAATGTCTTAAAATATTCAATATTTTCTACACTGCCAAGATTCAAAACTTCCACATTTAAAATAGACTTTGTAAGCTCATTATTAAAAGTCGCCGTAGTCGGATAATTCCAACCATTGACTGTTTTAAAAGCTTCACTACGCGAAGTGCTAGCAACTGTTTGCTTTGGAATATCAACCCTCTCTAGGGCAACATTTTGATCTCGACTATGTCTCAAATTAAAAAGTAATGCCAAAGCCAGCACTTGTTCTACAGTCCCAAGCTGTTGATCTAAATCTATACCATTACTTACAGGCGCAATGGTATGTGTATAACCATCCTCTACTCGGTCAGATGGAAGTTCAACAAGCTTATATGTCTCATTCTCTCTATCGTATAAAAATGCTTTAACGACTGCATCTAAATACCCTGTGACATCTTTATTCGTCTCAAGCCTGTAATAAAGGTAAGCAAAGCTAAGTGCAACCACAAATGCGACTCCTGCTATACCACCAATCAATGTCAGTGTTAAAAACACTAGTGTAAAAGGGAACCAAGCTGTCATCGAAAGTAAAATAGTGGCTAAACCAAAAAAAGCAATCACGCCAAAGCTAACCATTGATACTTGATATCTCTTCGTTATTTTAGCTTGAGAACCATATTCTACTTCCATCCTATGTGACCAAGCCATAGGTTTACGATCTTCATCCTTAAAAACAGCTAAAATACCTTTTGCAGTAGCTTCTTTTACTAAATCTGACTCTGTTACAACAAAAATTTTGTTTTTTCCGCCTTTTAATACAGCGGCATCAAGCTGTGCGCTCGTTTCAATTTCAGTAAAATCATCTTTTTCATGAGCAGAACTATCTTTATAAAAATTTTCATGGACTCTTTGAAAAAGGTTCTTTACCAAACGATAAATAGCTTTCATCCTCCGACTACCACTTTTAACATAAGAGAGAGCAGAATTAGTTATTAGATGAGCTTCATCTAAAAAAGGAGCTTCAATTTGCCTTGCTGCTTGAGCTAAAATATACCCAGAGCTATTAAACAGGTGCCCATACTGCGTATGCGTAACTATTGGTAATATTTTCGGATTTAATAAAGCCCGAGCAACTAAAGCCTCATTACCCATCTTAGAGTCATCAATATCGAAAAACTTAACTCCTACCCATGCTAAAAGATCTATACTCTTTTCTGTAGGATTTATAAAGTTATCTACTGCACCTTTACCATTTACAGCTATTACACCCACATACTTATCTCCACGCATTAACTTGTTTACAATGTTAGCCATAACAGTAGCCGCTGTTTTTCCTGCAGCAGTTCCTGCTTGAGGTGCTATACCATAAACAAGCCATGACACCATTATAGAAAACTGAATACCGCGTAAATGCCAATTTTTCTCACTATAAACTTGATCAAAAATATAGTCAGCCAAAATCAAGGAATCTAGAACATTAAATGTTTTCCCCTTATTTAAAGTATCAATCAGACCTTCTTTACCCTTAGATAAGTAGTTAGACTCAAGCATATTTCTTCTATTTTTATAGATGTTAGTATTTCTAAAAGTTTCGGACATAACTTCAAGCTTACTAAGTCCAGCATCTTTCATATCTGCTTTTTTAAATATTTCTTTTAAAAAAGCAACCCCCGTATAGTCCGCCCCTTTCTCGTTGAATTTAGATAAATACTTTGATTTAGATATTGCCTTATCATCTGATATTTTGTTAATTTCTAGATTCAAAATAGTCTCTGATTGCAAACCAGTAACTATCGGTTTACCTAAAAATTTACTACTTATATCTTCTTGAAAAATATCAATGGAAGATGTAGGAATCGCAGCTTTCTGTTCTGGAGTTAAAGATAAAATATCCTCAATGAACAATTTATCCGCCTTCTTATCATTCATATCTTCTTGTTTGGATATTTTCCCCAAGGCTTTATTTAAAATTTCCCTTTCCTCTTTACTATCTACCGCTACTTCAAGACTTGCAATTACTTTATTTATTAAAGACTCGCTTATATTTCCCTTAAAAAATTCACTATAAAGATTCAGCGCCGTTGCCGCTGAATTCTTTAAAAGCTTAGCATATTTACGCCCCTTAGCTTTAGCCAACCATTTTGCTTGGTCTTCTAGTCTTTCTAAATAAAGAGTTTCACCACCAAAATCTTCCAAACTTGGAACGATTACATCATAAGAAATGCCCTTACTCTTTAAAAAATTCTTAATTCCATCAGTATGGTAACCACCCAAAACCATTGCAGAAACCTGACTTCTATCAAATTTTCTGCTTAAAATATTCCTAGCCAGCACTTCATTCCGCTTTTCCGCATCGGCGTAAAATTCTTGCATATTCTCAACGGCTTCATTAAAAATAGTATCAATATTAGCAAAATATGGTTTTCTTAAAAGCCTATCTGAAAAATTCTTGATTCTTTTAATTCTAACTTGGTCTTCTTCCCATTCCTCGACATCATTAATACTCGCTTCATTCCAAAGATAACTCTTCATAATTCCCACAAAATGCTGAGAATATAAAAGTTCTATTGCATCTTCCCTATCTGCAAGCATTGCCTCTATCAAGCGGTATTCAAGGTGCTCTTTCTCTTCAAGCAACAAAATATCATCAATCTTTTGACTTGCATCTAAATACCTAAAGTATTCGCCTAAACTAGGATAACTTTTGGAAATATCCATATTCTTTTTCTTCAAAAAATCTTTCAAATAAAGGTAATATTCCTCAGAAGTATCTTTCGCATATTCTTTTAAAATAGCAATTTCTTTACCCGTTAATATGCTTGATATTTTTTTTGCAACATACTCTGATTCAATCGCTACAGCACTCGGATTAATATTATCTTTAATATTTGCAACACCAATAAGAGAATTTAGCTGCGGATATTCGCCAACAAAGTTAATATTATAGTCTTTAGCCGTTGCTTTTAAATAGTCCACATACTCACGGAAGGTAAGTCTACCTTCCTCATAAATAGAAATTTGTTTACTTAGTTTTTTAGCATCTTCCGTATAAAAATATTTAGTAGCACTATCATAACCTCTACTTACTTCTTCAAAAACATCATTAAGCTCATAGCGATACCAAAGAGAGTTATATAGTGAGGTGAAGTTTTTCACATATAGGTCATTATCCTCAATACCTTTTAAAATAACGGTATTAGGATTCATAATCTGATACCATTCAGCACCTGTCACCTTACCTTGCTTAACTAAATGTTCAACAATTGATTCTTTTATATTACTCTGAGGAAGATCCGATAAAATGGAGGTATCGATGGTGACTAGGGGAGTACCTTCGAGTCCTACAGTCTTAAAGTCATGACCATAGCGTGCTTTCAACTTAGCCAGGATTTGATAAATATTTTTCTGGACCTGTGGATTACAATGGATATCTTGGATCAAAACCACTTTACCCTTATCCTGCCCTTGGAAAGAATCTACAACCTTACCTACTGAAGATGGCAAATTAAAAACCTTTGGTTGCCCAGGCATAACATTGGCATAAGCAAAATTATGCATACTAGTCGTAATAAATGCGACCAATACAAACATAGCGATCCTACGAATCACAACAGAATGCTTTCTTTCTTCATCCCTCTTAAACAAGGAAAACTGTGAAACATGCCCAGTTAATTTTTTAAGTTTATTTTTTATTCTATCCATTTTTCAATATCCCCCCAGATATTTTAAACGCCATAGAACGACAAAAAGCTGCCCCCATCAATAAGACGAGTGCAGCTTAATCGTAATATGTATATATTGTTTAAAGTTTTATTCTCTATTCCATTTCTTTTATATCCACCGATACCTATTAAGTATCGATATTTTTTCATATCAAAAAGTTTTAAATAACTATGTTTTAAAACTTTTAAACTTAATTTTGATAAATATAAGGAAAAGTGATTATTATGCCCCTTGCAGAAAAAATCATCCCCATTCCTAGTATTTTGAAAATAAAATGCAAATAAGCAAACATGTTGAATATCTTCTCGACCTAATTCATAAAGCTCATTTTTTGCAAATGTTGAAGTTTTCAAATTTCTTATTCTATTTATAGCTTCTGAAATTGAATCCAGAAGTTCTTTACTCATTAAGAAGCTATCTTGAATAATCTTTGAGGTTAGTTTTTTTTGAACATGTAAAGCTGTTAAAATTTTTAAATTATCCGCAGTGGAAAAAATAGTTAAATTTTGTGAAGGAGTAGAAGCATAGTAATAAGAAAAAGAAGCAAATGAATTAACAAAAAAAATTAATAAAAAAAATATAACTAATTTTTCTCTCATTTTATTTTTTAAAAAATTACTTGTTAAAAAATTTATAAACATTGCCCTCTCCAAGTCTTTATCTTTATCTTTTCAAAAAACCTTCATACCTTTTACAATATATTTATACCACAATTTACCCTAAAAATCTCACGAATTCTTCGCGAATTTTTTTATCATCGGATAAAAAACCTTATAATCAATCGTATATAAATATACTCCAATATAAACATTAAAAAAACATCGGCTAATGCTGAGTTTAATTATAATAAAGCTTATCTAAACGCAGCATTAGCCAGATGTTTCTAGCTAACTTCCATGTTTAAATCATAAAAAATAAGTTTGTCAACATAAGAGACTACACTTTCAGAGTCAATATTAGGAAAGCTTATCGGGTAAGTAATCTGGATCTTTTTTTGGCTTAGTTAAAAGCAGTCAAACAAATTATATGTCAATATATAAAAAAATAACACCTAAAAACTTAAGTTTACAAACCAAGATTTAAAATTGAATGAATATATAATAACACCTTAAACTCTTAAGAATTTACATGAAGCGATGCTCTAGCAAAACCCAGATATTAACTAAAATTCTTTCTTAATAATCTTTGTACAGTAGGAGTAGTAAGCACAATCTTGAGAACAGAAATCAAAATCACCTCTAACCCATTTAGTTTCACAGTCTTCAAAGTCCATAGCAATATTTTCAAGATCTTTAGCGATTTTTTCTTGAAAATCATCAAACAAGATAACGACCATATAAGTACTAGACTGTTCTCTTATTTTATAAACTTTTCCATGAATAACCCCCGTGTCAATACCTCCAAGCTTAAAGTTTAAGCTAATATTCTTACCAAGAGGAATATGCGTATAAGTAATGATCGATACACCGGCAACACTTAAATCTGCCATAATCCCCGGAACTAACTTATCTGAGTCACCAACTTGGATTTGAATAGGCTCAACAAATAAAGGAGTTAACCTAATCCTACGATGTTCTCTTTTATTAACTGCTTTAGACATTATTTTTTTCTCTCCGTAGCTTCCTTTTTTTTCAGTGGCTTATAATATTGACATTCATGAGTGAACCCATCATCACATATTACACGAGACTCTTTACTGGATTTATATTTACAAAAATATACTAAACAATATACTCCCCCATCAAGATAACAATATTTACAATCAGAACCTATTTCTTTTTTAGTCATCTTATATTAACCCTACCCATTTTTAAAACCATACTAATAGTCTAAAAGTATGAATTTTAAGTAAAAAATTATAAGTAGATAAAGATTATTCCTGTCTTTACCTACTTACATCTTTTAAAAAAATGCCTATTCTAAGTCTTGAGTAACATCATGTTTAATAACGATATTTGATTTCGTTTTTAAGTCTTCAATCCACTCCTGATAGGCTGTTTTCATCCTGTTTTTATATAAAAACTCTTTAAGCTGATTTTTCAAAACTTCATCAAATTCTTTTTGTTGCTCCATACGCTTCTCTTGACAAAGAATAATATGATATCCAAATTGAGTTTTAACAGGATCACTAACCTCTCCAACACTCATTGAGAAAGCAACATTTTCAAACGCAGGAATCATTTGCCCTCTTATAAACAAACCAAGACTTCCTCCACTATCAACTGTCCACTCATCCTCTGAATGTTCTCTAGCCATCGTTGCAAAATCTGCACCATTATCAATCTCTTTCTTAATTTTTTTTGCTTGTTTGAGTGTAGCAGACTCCCCCTTAGCTTTATCAAACTTTAAAAGGATGTGTCTCGCACGCACAGCTTCCGGATCGATCATTAATGATTTATTATCATTATAATAATCTTCTGCTTCATCATCAGTAGGCACCACAACTTTAGAAGAAACTTCTTTATTAACAACTTCAATAACTTGCAATTCCTCTTCAAGTTTGCTTTTAAATTCTTCTTCTGTTAGCCCTTTTTTACTAAGTTCTTCTAAAAACTCTGACTCTGTTGTAAAACGCTTCTTAACTTTATTATAAGCATCATCTTTTTGGCGTCTTGAAACTTTAATATTCTCTGCCTTTGCTTGTTTTAATGCGAGTTTTTCATTAATAATTTGTTCAAAGATACCTTTTTTTAAATTCTTTAAATCTTCTTCACTCATTGGACCTTGGGTTTTAAGCATAACTTCATAGTTTGCAATAATAGGGTCTGCTATCTTATTAAAGTCCGACATCAAAATAGTCTGATTATCGACAATAGCTATTGCTTTATTTTTAATATTTTTAGCACCTAAAACCGAAATAAAAAAAATACAACTAAGGAAAGGTATTAAAACTCTTTTCAACATTGTTTAATGTATCTCCTCCCTATATTTATTAAAATAAATATAGACAATATATACCCTAACTAAAAAGTAGGTAATTTACAAAAGACGATATTACTTAAGTGTAATATCTGCAATTTTAGATTCATTAACCTTCACAACTTTCTTAGCCTGAACTGATTCATACCAAGTATCAAATTTTTGTTTCTCAAGAATTCTGCGTAACTTATTTTTAGAAGCCTCAAAACTAATAGGATCAATCATTTCCTGATTCAACCTTTTAATAATGTGGAACCCAAAGGTAGTTTTTACTAACTCAGAAATATCACCATTATTTTTTAAAGAAAAAGCAACCTCTTCGAAAGCAGGAACCATATCACCTTTACCAAAAGCAGGCAAAACACCACCTTTCTTTGCAGATGCCTGATCAATTGAAGCACTAGAGGCTAAAACTTCAAATGCTACGCCAGCTTCAAGCTCTTTTAAGGCCGCCTCTGCTGCAGCTTGATCGGAGAACAAAATATGCGAAACTATTAACTTATAAGGGTTCTCATAATAGGCCTTATCTTTCTCATAGAGGGCTTCTACTTCTTCCTCAGTTACATTAAGTTCATTTTGACGTAACTCTTTCACTAAACTAGTAATTATCGCTTGTCTTGTAAAAGTCTTAAGTTGTATTTGAAATTCTTCTGTCTTATCAAGACCTTTATCTCTTGCAGCTGAAAGCATAATCGTTTCTTTCAAAAGCCCATCTAAAATTTGTTTTTTACCTTGAGGTGTATCAATAAAATCCTTGCTGTAATAGTATGATGTCTCTTGCATGCGCGCTTTAAACTCATTAACCGTTACAGAATCTTTTCCTAGTTGTATTACTGAATCTTTTGCTGTTTTACAACCAAACATAAAAAGACTCACCAATACAATAATCGATAAACTTTTGAAATTTTTCATAATTTTGATACCCCTTCAAATTCTTTGATTTTTGTTATTATAGATTCCATAATTAGTATCTATACAACAAAATATATTATTTTTCTACTAGTTCTTGCAAGATTTTTTTTATAAAAATTAATTTATCGTACTTTTTCTTAGGAAAACTAAAAATTTCGAACCCATTTAATTTATCAGTTCGAAACCTAAGATGCTTAGAATACTTATGAGAAAGTTCAAGTAGTTTATCAATATTTACCAATTGAACATTAGAAAATTCAATAATAATTTTTTCATGTACTTCATTGATTAAAGTAAGCTCCAAGCTTTTACTAATAAGCCTCAACCTCGCTAATTCAAAAAAGTTATTAACAACTAAAGGTAGCTTCCCAAACCTATCCAGCAGTTCTATTTCAATATCCTCAATATCTTTCGTATTACGAATATTCAATAAAAGCTTATAAAAATAAAGTCTAATCGCTGAGTTTTTAATATAACTGTCTGGCAAGTAAGCATTAAGGCTTAAGTTAATCTCGGTATTCACTCTTGCTCCTGGCTTGTCTTTCATTCCATCAAGGGCACGATTTAACATCTCTAAATAAAGCTCAAAGCCTACCTCTTTAATATAGCCATGCTGTTTTTTACCTAAGATATTACCTGCCCCTCTAATCTCTAGGTCACGCAATGCCAACTTAAAACCACCACCAAAACCTTGGAAACTTTGCATAGCTTGCAACCTTTTAATGGCATTTTCTTTTAAATTAATATTTGCAGGATAGAAAATATAACAAAAAGATTGAGCATAACCACGACCTACTCGACCACGCAGTTGATAAAGTTGGGCTAACCCTAATCGCTGTGCTCCATCAATAATCATCATATTCATAGAAGGAATATCAAGACCTGACTCCACAATTGTTGTAGAGAGTAAAACATTTATCTCTTTATTGAAAAATTTTGTCATAACATTATCAAGCTCAATATTAGTCATTTGCCCATGTGCAATAGCAATCTTAGCCTTTGGTGCTAACTTAATAATTTCTTGATATTTTAATTCAATATCTTCCACATGATTATAAATATAAAAAACTTGACCATCCCGATTTAACTCAAAATTAATTGCATCCTGAATAATAACTTTATCATATTTGCCAATATAAGTAGAAATCTCCCTTCTATTAGGTGGTGGAGTCTCAATAACAGAGATATCTTTTACTCCATTTAAAGACATTGAAAGTGTCCGTGGAATGGGTGTTGCACTTAGATATAACATATCTACATTATTAGCTAAGCGTTTTAACCGTTCTTTATCCTTCACACCGAATCGATGTTCTTCATCAATGATTACAAGTCCAAGATTAAAAAAACTCGTTGTCTTTCTAAGAACGGCATGCGTAGAAAGCAACACATCAATCTTACCATTTTGTAAATCTTCTTTAACCTGTTTTTTATCTTTTAATGTGGAAAACCTTGAAAGAACCCCTAAAGTAACAGGGTAGTTCATAAACCTGTTTTTTAAGTTATTAAAATGCTGTTTAACTAAAATTGTCGTTGGGGCAATAAAAACGACTTGATAGCCATTGATTGCTGCACGAAAAATAGCTCGAATTGCAACCTCTGTTTTCCCATAACCAACATCTCCACAAACTAACCGTTCCATAGATGTTGATTGTGCCATATCAAACAAAACTTCTTGAATAACGCGTCCTTGGTCTCGTGTTTCATCATAAGGAAAACTACTCGCAAAGTCCTGTTCATATTCAAGATCTTCTTTAAAAACTATCCCTTGTATCTGTTTACGCTTAGCCTGAATAGCAATAATCTCATCAGCCATCTCAAAAATTCGTTTTTCTACCCGCTCCTTCGTTTTTTTCCAAGCCACTCCATCTAAACTATCCAGTTTAAGGTTAAAGGAGGCATCATGACTGGCATATTTATGAATCAGGTTAAAATCATGAACAGGAACATACAATTTATCTTTTTTGGCATACTCAATCGTGATATACTCTGAAGTATTTTCTGCTATTTTAACCTGCTTAAACCCTAAAAACTTACCCACACCATAATTAGAATGAACAACTAGGTCTCCTGCTTTATAATCTATACTAGAGTCATTAAATACATTTTTTGTATCTACTAAAGTTTGGCTTTCAACTATAATTTCACGATCAAAAATATCTTTTTCAGTAAAAATTGCTTTTTTATGCTCTGCTGAAAAAAATCCTTCACGCAGACTACCAACACTGAATGTAAGATTTAAATTCTTAAGCTTGGAATCAATCGCAGCTTCTAGATTTTTTATCTCCGCATGTTTATGCAAAACTATTTCCAGGTGGTAGTTTTTATCTTGGAACTCTTTTAATTGCTTAATAAAAAGATCAAATACTCCTTTAAAACTATACATGGGATACATCTTGGCATCATAAATATTATTTTGCGTAAAAGGTTCTATCTCTACAGCTTTATGCTTTTTCAAAAGATAGCTTGTCTGATAAACATAACTTTTCCCATAAAGACAAAAAAATTTATCAAAAGAAAAATAATCCATGACTATCTGTCCATCATCCCCCTCCAGCAAGTTTCTAAGATAAACTTGATCAAGTTTATCTTTTCGTCTTTGTGTTGTAATATCAAAGTTATAAATTGCCTCAATCTCATCATCATTAAAAATTAACCTAAAAGGATGATCATTATCATATGCCCAAAAATCTAGAATCTCTCCACGCACACTAAAGTCACCTTTTTCATAAACTTCATCTTGACGACTTAAACCACAAATAACAAGATCTTTAATCAACTCTTCTCTATTATAAATTCCGCTTTTTTCTAATGTTAAAATCGGCTCACTCAGTTGACGAATAGATAGTGCTGGCTCTAAAAGCATAGAATTATTCACAATAATAATTTTAGCAGTATTAGTAAGTACCTTCTCAAAAAATTCAGCTCTTCTCCCAGAACTTTTAACAGGCATAGCCAGAACTTCTGTATTCTTATCTTTTAAAAAAAATTCGACCTCAGATTTAATATAGTGAATATCAACTGTATCATCTGCAATATAAAGAATGTTGCTAGGCCTATTAGCCCCAGAAGTCAAGCAAGTAATATTTTCAAAAATTTCAACCACAAAAAGACTAAGTGCAGTCGAATTAACCCCAGAAATTGAAGGATTTGGTTTATTGAAGTTTAAAAATTTTATAATTTGGTTTTTGATATAACTTTCAAACATATTTTAACGTCCTAAATTATCGAAATCTAAATTATCAAAATTAATTTTGGTTATTAATCCTTTATCATATAACTGCACCAAATAATAGACAATCAAAGGATCAAACTGTGTACCTGAACAACGCTGAATTTCATGTATTGCAAATTTAACATCTTGCCGTCCCCTATATGCACGAGAAGATGTAATCGCATCAAAGGTATCAACCACTTGCACAATCCTTGATAACAAAGGAATTTCTTTACCACAAAGACCATCCGGATAACCCTTGCCATCCCATCGCTCATGATGATGTTTAACAATTTTTCTAATATCTTTAAGAAAAGTAATAGGTAAAAGAATCTTATTCCCCTCGAGAGGATGATTTCTAATAATTGATCTTTCAATATCTGTTAAACCTGCTGGTTTCTTAATAATAGCATCATCAATGGCGATCTTACCAACATCATGTAAAATGCCCCCAAACTTTAAGTGTTCCAACTCTTTAGCACTCAACCCCATCTCTTCTCCAACGATAACAGAATAGTAAACTACTCGCTCAGAATGTCCTTTAGTATATTGATCTTTAGCATCAATCGCATTAGAAAGTGCCCTAATGGAATTCCAATAACTACGCTTCAAAGCATTATACCTAAGCAAATTAGAAACTGTAATCGCTGTATAATATCTTATGCTTTCTAAAAAAAGTTTATCCGCAGAAATAAAATCCAGCCCTTTTCTTTTTGGCCCAATATTAATAAAACCTAATAAGCTCGAATTAAACATCAGAGGCATAATTAGTTTAATATTATGTTCTTTCAACATCCTATCTATTTTTTCTCTATTAAATATTGAGGCGTGCACAATCCCTATATGTGATTCTAAAAAGCGGACAAAATCATCATCAATAAAATCTGCTTTACTGGAAGAACCTCCAAAGTTTGAAAAAGAAATATAGCTAGAATGATGTGTATTAAATAAAAATAATTGCACATACTCTACATCAAATTGATCATATATTAATTTACAAACATGATCACATAAGTATTGAAGATCTCGACTAGAGAGCATTGTTCGTAAAAAATTCTTAAGAACAATATTATAATTCTTATCCGGTCTGTAGTAAAATTTTTGAATAAAAAGATTTAATTTATAATAAATTAAATAATAAAAAGAAGACAGACAAAGCAAAGAAAATAGCTCTATAACTGTATTATCAAAAAAGAAGCCTAACAAACGACCTAAAATCAAAATAACTACAATAAATACAGAAAGGTTTAAAAATAGAAGAAGTTGATAAATATAAAAATAATTTAATTGGACATAAAATGCAATAATCGTCAGAAGTAAATTAGATAATAAAAAAAACAAAAATGATGAAATAAAAGAATAAGACAAAAAAATAGCTAAAGCATGCATTCCTACAAAAACAATAAAAAACCAACGCCGTCCGGCTATAATATGCATAGCAGATTTATTATATGAAAAGCAAACACGATAAGTATGCCCGAAAAAATCCCCAACAAAAAAATAAATAAAATAAAAAAGTATTAAAGAAAACACAAGCAAAAGAGAAAAATGATAAATAAATCCTACTTTCAATAATAATAATAAAGCTTGAATCAACCAAATAAAAAAAATAAAGTTCAAAAACTTATTAACCTGACAATCAAACCAAATATAACTTTTTTTGTTAAAAATTAAAAAAATAGCAAACAAGGAAATAATAATTTGATAAAAATATAAAATATTATTCATCTACTCTTACCCATGAAAAAATCCACTCAATCACTTTGGAATCAAATTAAAACCCCTCATCTTCCGCATCATAAGAAGAATAATAATATGGAGTGTATGCTTCAAATTCTGCTGCACAAGTATCCACTAACTTATAGACAGGTTCAACGCCTAAATTTTTACGCTTTGCCCTAATGTCGCTTTCTTTTTGATTTAAAATCATAGCAATTTGATGATCAGAAAAACCAGATTGTTTAACCTTTATTAAAAATTCTTTATGATTGATACCTTTAGCTTTAATTTCTTCCTCCATCAAAACAATACCTTTAAACTGTGCTAAAAACCACTTATCTATCCCAGTCAAATCTACAATCTTTTCAAGTGTCCAACCTCGTTTAAAAGCAGAACGAATATAAAAAAACCGTTCTGAAGATGGCTGTGATACAAGCTTAATCATTTCAGCATCAGCAATCGCTGAAAACTCTTTTTCTTTTTTGTCTAGAATATAACCACTACAACCAATTTCAAGGGAACGCATACCTTTCTGAAAAGACTCTTTAAAGTTGCGTCCAAGGGCCATAGTCTCTCCAACTGACTGCATGGAAATACCCAGCTCATCTTTTGCTCCTTTGAATTTTTCAAAAGTAAAACGGGGAATTTTGACCACACAGTAATCAATAGTAGGCTCAAAGGAAGCTGGAGTCTCTTTCGTAATATCATTGGAAATCTCATCAAGAGCATAACCTACAGCCAACTTAGCAGCAATTTTAGCTATGGGAAACCCTGTTGCTTTTGAAGCAAGTGCCGAGCTACGTGAGACACGGGGATTCATTTCAATAACAACCATCCGTCCATTTTTCGGGTTCACTGCAAACTGTATATTTGATCCTCCAGTCTCAACGCCAATCTCTCGAATTACTTTAAGAGCAGCATCACGCATTATTTGATATTCATAATCACTCAAAGTTTGTGCTGGAGCAACAGTAATACTATCCCCTGTA
Organism: bacterium; assembly: GCA_024222485.1. Lineage (GTDB taxonomy): Bacteria > RUG730 > RUG730 > RUG730 > JAAEPJ01 > JAAEPJ01. The sequence goes on from JAAEPJ010000310.1 coordinate 21,300, forward strand.
TGAACCCCCATCGGATCAATATTCTCAATCGAACAAATAATAACAACATTATCTTTATAGTCACGCATTAACTCAAGCTCGTATTCTTTCCAGCCTATAATCGATTCTTCTATCAAAACCTCCGTTACTGGGCTACACTTAAAACCATAACGAACTTTCTCAACAAACTCTTCACGATTATAAACAATCCCGCCACCTGTTCCACCAAGAGTAAAACTCGCTCTTATAATTAAAGGAAAAGTTCCTATTCTATTGGCAATTTGTTCTGCTTCTTCTATCGTATAAGCAAACCCGCTTTGTGGCAAATCCAAACCAATTTTCTGCATTGATGCTTTGAACTTATTCCTATCTTCTGCTTTTTTAATCACAGGATAGCTAGCACCAATCAACTCAAGATTGTATTTCGCTAAAATACCTTGTTCATAAAGCTCTACTGCTGCATTTAAGGCTGTTTGACCACCTAATGTTGGCAATACAACATCTGGACTTTCTTTTTTAATTATTTTTTCAATAGTATATGTATTAATGGGCTCTATATAAGTCTTATCTGCTACCTCTGGATCTGTCATAATAGTTGCAGGATTTGAGTTAATCAAAATGACTTCATAACCTTCTTGCTTTAAAACACGACAAGCTTGAGTACCTGAATAATCAAACTCACAAGCTTGCCCTATCACAATAGGACCTGAACCAATCAGTAAAACTTTCTTAATGTCTGTGCGTTTTGACATAAAATGTATCTCCGGGTTTATTAATTTTTTATACTTTAATTTTCTTGATATTTATAACACACCTATTCTTTTTACATTTTAAAAAAATCCTATCCTAAAAATCAAAATCAATTTGTGTCGTATTTTCTAGGTGTAATTTATCTTTATCTTCCTCAACAGGTAGAGGGTATTCCCCCGTAAAGCATGCTAAACAAAATTTATCAACATCACCAACTGCGAGATTCAACCCCTCAATACTAATATAGCCTAGACTATCCACACCCAAGAATGCTTGGATCTCTTCAACAGTATTATTAGCAGCTATTAATCTATTTTTCTCTGGTGTATCAATCCCAAAAAAACACGAGTTAGTTATTGGTGGTGCACTGATTCTTAAATGCACTTCCTTAGCACCTGCTTCTCTTAAAGCATCTACACGCAACTTACTTGTAGTTGCACGCACAATCGAATCATCCACAACCACTATCCTTTTACCCTTAATAATATCTTTTACAGGGTTTAACTTTACCTTAACGGCAAAACTCCTGTCTGACTGATTTGGCTTAATAAAAGTTCTCCCCACATAATGATTCCGAACAAAGCCCATTTCAAAGGGGATACCCGATTGCTCTGCATAGCCATATGCGGCATAATTTCCAGAATCAGGAACAGGAATAACAATATCAACATCAGCAGGAAATTCTTTGGCAAGCTCACGGCCTAATTTTTTACGGACTGCTTGCACTGATTTTCCAAACACCACACTATCAGGACGCGCAAAATAAATATGCTCAAAAATACAATACTGAGACTTCTCTGCCTTATTAATATCATAACTTTTAAGCCCCTCATCTGAGATGACTACAAGCTCTCCAGGCTCAACTTCTCTCAGGTATTTTGCACCAATCAAATCAAAAGCACATGTTTCTGAAGAGACAACATAACTACCACCAAGCTTACCAAGACAAAGAGGTCTAAATCCCCAAGGGTCACGTGCTGCAATTAATTTATCCTCCGTCATAACTAAAAAAGAGTATGCACCTTGAAGCTGGTTCAGAGAATTAATTAAATTTTGAGCAAGATCATTCCCTTGCTGTTTTGCCAATAAATGCACAATAATTTCACTGTCTAACATCGTTTGAAAAATTGCACCTTCTTTCTCAAGGTCCTGTCTAACTTTAAAGGCATTAGAAATATTCCCATTATGTGAAACAGCAATAGGTCCTTTATCATAAAAAACAGAAAAAGGTTGAGCATTTCGTTCTATTGAAAAGCCAGAGGTGGAATAGCGTACATGTCCAATGGCAATAGAACCAGTCAATTTTTTTATTACTTTTGGTTTAAAAATATCCGATACTAAGCCCATTCGCCTAAAGTTACAAATTCTATCACGGTTAGAAACAGCAATCCCAGCACTTTCTTGCCCACGATGTTGCAATGAATACAAACCAAGATAAACCATTTGACTCGCATCTAAATGATTGAAAATCCCAAAAACACCACATTCTTCTTTTATATTAAAATCAAACAATTTTTTGCTCCCATTAGAGGTATCTGCTTAAAATTTCTTTAAAGTATCAATCCCCTAAAATTAACTAACGCACTAAGAATAAATTACCGATAATTTATTTCTAAATCAAAATTTAATATTTAAAAAGTTTATTACTCTTTCTTTCTAACATTAAAAGAATTAAAAATACTCCATTTTTCTTACAAATTTTTTTAAAGAATCAACGCAAACAAATTCATAATATCCACGTTTAATACTGTTTATTTTGAAATAAAATAATTGTTAAAAATTTTAATTATTTCACCTAAAATCACATTAAATCACAGAATCGTCTCAATAAATAACTTGAATCATGTGGACCTGGATAAGCTTCTGGATGGTATTGGACTGAAAATAATGGATAAACCTTGTGTTTCATTCCTTCTAATGTATTATCATATAAATTGATATGTGTAATCTCAATCTCTTGCTCATTTACCGAATCTATATCCACACAAAAGCCATGATTTTGCGAAGTTATTTCAACCTTACCCGTTTCTAAATCTTTAACAGGATGATTGCCACCTCTATGCCCAAACTTAAGCTTTGAGATTGTTGCCCCCAAGGCTTGCCCAATAAGTTGATGCCCAAGACAAATCCCAAAAATAGGAACCTTTCCTATCATTTTTTTGACTTCTGCTACTATTTCAGTTAAAACACGCGGATCACCCGGTCCGTTTGAAAGCATTACCCCATCAGGATTTAATGCTAACACTTCAGATGCTGAGGTATTAGCAGGCATTACATGGACCTCTATCCCCATAGCAGCCAGCATCCGCAAAATATTATATTTCACACCATAATCCATAACGACAACTTTTTTCAAATGACCTTCTGAGCCTGACCAGATATATTTCATCTTACATGTTACTTCTTTCACCAAATTCCTACCAATCAAACCTAAATCTTTTTGGGCTTTTTTTATTAATGAGTCGATCCTACTATCCAGTGTTGAAACAACACATTTCATCGCACCATGGTTTCTAATATGTCTAGTAATTGCTCGTGTATCGACTTCACAAATACCGACGACATTATTATTTTTCAAATAAGTCCCCAGACTCATTTCTGCTCGCCAATTACTATAATCAGCTACATAATCACGAACGATCATAGCTTTAGCCTTAACGCCATCTGACTCAACATCTTGGGAATTGACACCATAATTACCAATTAAAGGATAAGTAAAGGCAATCATTTGAGCATTATAAGAAGGATCAGTAATCACCTCCTGATAACCGGTCATTGAAGTATTAAAAACTACTTCCCCAGAGACCTCCCCCTCTGCTCCAAAAGATCTACCTCTAAAAACTGTACCATCTTCTAAAACTAAAAGTGCTTTGGAATAACTTTCTTGTATCATTTAGTATATATCCTCAATATTTTTTAACATTAGAATTATTAAGTGCAACAGTGCCCAAAACTTATAGCAAATTTTTAAATTATATCTTTTTTTAAAGAGTGAGGCAATGAGGATTTTGTTATTTTTTTAAATAATTTTAATCCTATAAAAAGGCTTCTGCACAGGCTTAGTTTTTTTTGATTGTTGCTTAAAATTTACTTTTTAAGCAATTTCTACCTTGTTTATCGCTTTAAGCAAATTAAAACACACAGATTTTAAAATGAATTCTGCTTCAACTTTTTCTCGTGTGATATAATGAGAACGCCAATAATTAAACCGCCTTTTTAAAGTGCCAAAACATTGCTCAACTATAAATCTTTTGCTCGAAATTAATTTATTTTTTAATTTTTCTCGTGCGGTTAATGGCCTATTTCTAGCTGCTTTATGCATTATTCCATCTTTGATTCCTCGAGATTTTAATATTTCACGATTTTTTAATGAGGCATAACCTTTATCTGCATAAAGACGTTTCGTTTTTTTCTCCAGAATTGTATTGGAGAA
>JAAEPJ010000311.1 GCA_024222485.1 bacterium
ATAGTAGGAACCCAATTTTTTTTGCCATACTGAAGCCTTATAATAAAAAAATAGTTTAAAAATAGTAAAAATAGAGATTTATGCATGAAAATTTGTTTGCATGAACATTTTGATGCGCGCAAGACGACAGGGTACTTTTTATTCTCAAATGTACCCCCATTCTATTTTTAGAATGGGGTACAATGCTCTATTGTTCTATATCTCTGAAGTTCTCATTGCAATTAACTTTGCTCAGCTTATCAACACAACAATGAAACTTGGTTTTTAGACTTAATGCGATGCACAGAAAAAGATGAACTGTCAGCCTTCTTCAAGCTGTGCCCCCTATTGCTATTTTTAGAATGGGGTACTAGTTCCCAGGTCCCTGAAGTAACGACTCTATAACTTTGCTTAGCAATGAGATACAGCAATGAAACTTGGTATTTTGGCTGAACGTGATGCCCAGAAAAAGATGAACTGTCAGCCCTCTTCAAGCTATGCCCCTTATTGCTATTTTTAGAATTCCCAGGTTCCTGAAGTAATGATTCTATGACTTTGCTTGGCTTGAGATAAAGCAATGAAACTTGGCATTTATAAGCAATGGAAGACAACTAAATAGTTATAGATTGTCAAAAGAATGAATAAGTAAAAATAAATTCCACTAATACATTTATTACTGCATATAAATAATACATTTAATCTGAGTCAATTGGTGCTTCCTCGATATAACCATTCACCTCGCCTGCATCAACTGGAACTGCTATTCAAATAGCTGTATATGCACAGGAAGATAGTGGGATTCTTTTTCTCCTTCCCAAGTATCCATGCATCAGGCGGTTGAATTCACGATAGGATATACTTTGAAGGAATCTATAACAATAGATTGATATTTGATAAACTAGTGCAGTGAATTTAAAATATATATATTGCATGTCCTAG
>JAAEPJ010000312.1 GCA_024222485.1 bacterium
GTTGTCATCTAAAATCAGTACAAAAGGGTTGTAAAAAGTCAATAGTATGGTAAAGTGCTTTGTTACTTTGTTGCTACTGCTATGACCAGCTCCACAAGTCTTGTCCTAGCTGTCCCTGTGGTGAGGCAAAAAATAAGTTGGGAGTCTCAAAAATCTTAATGGAAGGAGGAGACCTTGAATTTTAAAGCAAATTTTTGTAAATAAAGAAATTTATCTGATAAACATGATTGTAACCATTATTGCTGTGTTTTAGGTCAGCCACCAAGTAAAGTACTCTATAGATATAAATTATAGGGGCATTAGAAGGAGAACAAACAACATGTTTACCTGAAGAATGACAAAATTGCAACTGATATGTATGTGGGATGCAAGATGGGAAATTACTCTCCCCCTCCCTTGAAATATTTTGAGCCTCCTTCATTTTCCCTTCAAGTTACCATACAGAGAAGAAACAAAACCCATGGGATTCCCCAAAGCAGTAGCAACAAAATAACAAAGCACTTTACCATATTATTGACTTTTTACAACACTTGTACTGATTTTAGATGACAACTCCTTCTCCAAAATCTTCTTTCTGATATTTTGATCATCACTCAAATCCCAAGTCATACATAATTTCTCCCTCAATTTATTATTGCCTGTTATTATGAGCTATGGTGTCAGTAAAATTTCCTAAATTTTGCTCCCAAAATCTTTTATTTGTGAGCTGTATGACACCAGTTATGGGAATTTTAATTTAGGCCAGCCCTCACAGCTTTGCAATTTTGCCGCCATTTTGAA
>JAAEPJ010000313.1 GCA_024222485.1 bacterium
GTTGGATAAATGATTATAATTATGATTTTCCACATCAGAGCCTTAATTATTTAACACCTAATCAATATTATCATAAAGAACTTAAAGTTGCTTTATAAAACTCTCCCATTTTTTTCTTGACTAAAAGGGGTACATTACACTAAGAAAAAAGAGATAACTAATGATTCAGGGAAAAAAGAAAAAATTTCTAATTGTGAATTTTATCAAATTCAAAAACTAAATACAGAAGAATCAACAATAACAAGTTTATCGAAGACATTGTTAAATTACAAATCAGAGTATATTCATTTATTTGAATTAATATACAAATACAATCAAAAAGTAGAAAATGGAGAAGATACTTACAATATATTAATCCCTAATGCTTTAAGAAGATTTTTAGAAATATATACTTTAATGAAAATCCCAAATGAATCTAGTAGTATTGAAAATAGAATTAAACAATTAGTGGGCGATATAAATCATTTCAAACTTTTAAATCATTTTTCTCACTTTACAACATTTGAAAAAGCAACAAAGCATGATGAACTAATAATGATTTTACCCGATGCATGTAAAGAATTAATAATGCTATTAGAACTTGATAAAACACACTACAATTCTCTTAAAAAAGCTATTGGATAATAGAAAATCACCAAATTTTACTAATACCCCACCTTTTCAATCGATTTAAAAAACGAATTATCTTTCAATTGCGGTATACACCTGCTCAGTCATAATCGTGCTTGAATGCCCTATAATCTTTGAAATATGATAGGTTGGCACACCCTCTTCACCCATCTTAGAAACAAAGGTGTGTCTTAACGCATGAAAACAAAATTCTTTCGGCAATTTAAAGTGTTTTTTAAGCCTTGTAAATTCAGCAGTTAAGTTAATTTCTTTTATTGGCTCGTAATCATCTTCAAAAAAACATAAAAAATCCGTTTTATTTTTTGCTTTTTTCTTAAGTTTTAACAAATAAGACTTAAGATCAGGATGTATTGGCACCGTTCTAATCGAAGCATTATTTTTAGGAGCCCAATTTAAATGAGGCTTATCCTGAACCAACATTATATTTTTATTAAAATCAACATCCCCCCACTCCAAATGACAGACCTCACCTCTTCGCATGCCAGAATACAAAGCAATCAAAAATGCTGTTTTATAAGGATTTTTAAGATAATTAAAAATTTTAATTATATCGTTTTCTGACAAAACAAAATCTTTAGAAATTTTAAATCTTGGAAATTTCATAATATCTGATGAATAATCTCGTCCTAAATACTGTCTTTTATAAGCATATTTGAGCATGCTTTTTAAAGTGTCGAGTTCCCTATTAATAGTGCTGTCATTAAGCCCTCTTTTTTTTCTTTTTAATTTATAGTTATTAACAGAGATATTAGCAAATTGATTAATCGTTCGAACATTAGGAGAAAACTTTTTAAATACCTGAATTGTAAAGCTATCTCTTTCAATAGTTCGTTCTCTTTTATTTGCCTTACTGTACAGCTCAATATATTCATCGCAAAAATCATTAAATGCAATATTTTTAGCAGAATGAAATTCTTTTTTCACATATAAACGGTTTGCCAACTCTGACTTAAACTTGTTAACACTTTCCAAGTCAGTGCCGACTGCTTTAGAACGCTGGCACCCATTTTCACGCCAATAAACATAATAAATTCCTTTTTCCCCTCGTTTTTTATGATGAAACATATTCTTTCCCTATTTATTCAAATTTAATTTTTTTATCGAACTAAAAAAAGCAGTATCTTTTAAATGAGTATATATTTGCTCTGTCACAGTTGAGCTTGAATGCCCTATAATTTTTGATATATGATAGCTTGGCATGCCATTTTCACTCATTTTAGAAACAAAGGTATGCCTTAAGGCATGAAAACAAAATTCCTTAGGCAAATTAAGACTTCTTTTCATTTTTGTCACGGTTGATGTTAAAACGCCTTCATCTAATCTCTTATAATTACTAGAAGAAAAACAAACAAAATTTGTTTTTTCACCAGCTTGTTCTTTAAGCTCTAAAAGATATTCTTTTAAAAACGAATGTATTGGAACTTTTCTAATAGACGTTCTGTTCTTGGGAGCCCATTTCAAATGCGGCTTTTCTGTAACATTTAAAAGGCTATTTTCAAAATCAACATCATTCCACTCCAAATGACAAGCTTCACCTCTCCTAAGTCCTGCATACAATGCCAACAAAAAAGCTGTTTTATAAGGAACCTTAATCACCTCTAAAATATCTTTTATCATCTCACTGCTTAAAACAAAATCTTTTGCCTTATGATTAACCTTAAAAAAAGAAATATCAGAAGAGTAATCTTGTTCTGAATAATTATTATTGTAAAAATATCTAAAAATCGTTTTTAAAGTGCCTAATTCTCTATTTACTGTGGAATCCTTAACTCCTGTACTTTTCCGCCTCATTTTGTACGTATTCACGCTCATATCATTAAAGTGACGGACTTTTCTAACCTCAGGACATAAATTTTGAAAGTTGCGGATAGTAGATTTATCTAAAACAATACTTCTAGGCTTTTTATTAGGCTTGCTATAATATTCCATATACTCTTCGCATAATTCATCAAAGCTAAAATTATTAAAAGTTAAGCCATTCTTTTTGGCATAAAGCCGTTCTGTAAGCTGTTTTTCAAAAATTTTAACAGTTTGTAGATTAGAACTTACTGCCTTAGATCGCTGTCGACCATTTTCACGCCAGTAAACATAATAAACGCCTTGCTTTCCTCTTTTTTTACGATGAAACATAACATTCCCTAATTTTTAGTATTGTATCTTTATGGAATCTTATTTTAAAAAGAAAAACTTGTCAACATTTTGACAACACATGTTATCAAAAGTGGTTAGTTTTGCCTAAAGTTGCGTAGGTTTAAAATTAGCATTTTATCGTCGTGAAATATTGATTTTTTAAGTTTTTAGAGGGATTTAAGGAATGTATAATATTTGCGCCATGTAAGAGTCGAACTTACGGCCTACTGATTAAGAGTCAGTTGCTCTACCAATTGAGCTAATGGCGCAAAACTATAGCTGTTTCAGCTAAAATAGTGGCTCTTTATTCTAAAAATAGCTGCTAAAAAAACCAATTTTGACTAATTAATAATAAAAATTTACTCATTTATCATTTGCTAATATCTAAGAAAAAAAATAATCAATATTTATCTAATAAAACATAAGCAAAATCTAAAGATATTAGTTAGTATACTTTTATTCAGAAAAAAATCAATATGAGATCCTATTTTTCTTATGCTGTAATACTAATTTTAGCATGAATGATCATAAGAATTCTCCACTAAAAACTTACATTTTCTCTAATAGAAAATTATATTTTCTGCACCTATATTAATTTAACTATATTTGATAAAATAATGAAAAAAAATAGGAGCTTTTACTCTGATGGACAATAAAGATTTAATATTTGATGAGGTAGATAACTTATATAAAATAATTTTACTGAAACCTTTTAGAAAAACAACCGGTGTTTCTTTTGATATTATACCAATAGAGCAAATCCCTAAAATTGATGGCATTGACAGAATTTGCCATGTAAAAGGAGCACAATCTCCCAGAGCAGTAGACTCTTACACACATCCTTGGTATAAGCATAAATATCAGGAAGACTATCTCCTTGTCCTCCAAGGTATTAGATACACAGATATTTACACCCCTGCACATGGGAAAATAGAAAGTTTTGAAATTACGCCTGATTATATTAAAAAAAATAATAAAATTATCTGTGATGCTTCGGCAATGCTTGTATGGCCCTGCAATGTTTTTCACCGTATTCGTACTGATGATGAGGGATCTTTATCTATTAACCTTGCGGCTAGACATGAAAGATTTAGTATCCAACATAATTTTGATATTTATGATCTTGATGTGGAAACAGGAAAGTATCGAGTTATTCGCGAAGGCTATCTTGATCAAAGTTAGCTGTTTTTAAATGTTTGAAAACTTGTATAATATGGCTTGCTTATATTTTTACCGAGTGCTGAGCTAAGGAATAAATAATGATGCTATGGTTTATATAGATTGATCTTCTGCAGGAACTCTCTAAGATTTAGCACTCATCAAGACAATTTTGCTACAAAATAGACTTTTCTGACTTAAATATTTTAAGCAGAATAACCCTTTCTATTTAGATATCAGCGTATATCTATGCAATTATAATAAACCCCATATTTTTATATTTTTTACGCACACCAAAAGGTTATTAGAAAAATTTTTAGTTAGCAATATCTTATCAATAGTCATAGAATAAATTAACTAAATTATAAACTAAAAAAACTAATAGATATCCCTTAATCTTAAAAAGACTCTAAATGGAGGTAAAAGATGCTTATAAGTGATTTAAAAGCGGTGTTACCAGTAAAAATTTGGACTGAACCAGATGATCAAGGTGAAATTGTGTTTAATGCCATTAAACATGCTAAATATTCTGTGGATATTGTGGTGTATTCCATTAGTGGTTCTAAAATGTTAGATGCTCTTCAGACGGCCAAAAAAAATGGTGTTAGTATCCGTATTATGCTGAATGGACAGTTTTTTGTTGGGAATGATCCTAGCAGTAGTATTTATCAAAAAATTTATTCGTTTATGGACGAGCTTAATAGTTCTTCTGGGAATGGAAAGGTTAGCTTTCATTGGGCTTGCAATAATTTTGAGATTACGCATCAAAAAACAATTTTGATTGATACCAGAAAAAATGAGCAAGGCTTTATAGGGGATGCTTTGCCAGCGAGTGCCTGTGCATTAGTGCTTACTTTAAATCTTGATTCATATTTAGGGATTACTATTTCTGATACTCAAAAAGGAGATCGTGATTTTGGTGTTTTGATTTCTGATCCGATCATTGTTTCTCAAATCGCTTTTATTTTTGAATCTGATTTTAGTTGTGCAGGAGCAACGACGACTAATAGCTTAAAAAATTCCAACGATGGTTTAGTTTGGAGTAATGGGAGCACAGATTTTACCTGTTCTGATAAAGGCTCTTACCCTATAGATGGTGTTTATCCTTTTCCTGTAAATTTAGATAAGGGGATAAATCAGGGCAATGCTCGTGCATTGCATTTGGCTATTATTAAAGGGGCGCAGAAAAGCTTAACTATTTATAATGAAGAAATGAATGATGATGAAATCGTCTCAGCCTTGGTAGATGCAGCCAATAGAGGGATTGCTATTCGCATGCTTATTCCAGGAAATGTGAGCAGCAGTAATGAGTATTATTATGATTATAACTATGCTCTATTAGCTCCAACAGGGGCAAAGGTTCGCTTATCTCCTAGTTGTGACCAATATATTTACATTCATGCCAAGGTCATTTTGGCGGATGCCAATACAGAGTTAGCTATTGCCTATATGGGTTCTCAGAATATTTCGCCTGTTTCTCTAAACTATAACAGAGAGCTAAGAGTCATTTTAAAAGGAGATGATACACAGCTTTTTATTGATACTTTTGACCATGATTGGCAGATAAAGGGCTTTATCCAATGGCCAAGTGATGGTAGTTCTGCTTCTGTGGATGATAATCCTTCTAATAGTTCTATAAGTTTAACTAAGCGAGAGCCTAGCTTAGCAATAAATTCTTCTGAAGCTGGAACTGACCCTGATGATATTCCGATGTCTTGTGGGTCTATTGAGCCAAATTCTGAATAAGGGACAGATAAAGTACTCTTTTTCGATAATAATATTTTGAGGCTCTCTTTTAGTTTTAGTATTTTAATTTCCACATTAAATACTATCCATTAAACGGGGGAAAGATCCTTCAATGCTTGGATCAACTTATGAACTGTTGTAGAGGGGTCACTTTCAGAACATGTTTTACCTTTGTGATATTCCAATAGTTTTTTGGCATTGTTTATGGCAGTTTCTTGGTTATCTAATAAAATGTCATACATATCTTTTGAGTTTTTCTGGTATTGATAATTTTTCTTCTTTGTTAATGTTTTCAACCTGCTTGTTAACATATTTTTATATTTATCTCTATGTAATGCTGTCTGCAAATATTCGAAATGCAAAATATACCAAAACTCAAAGCATGGATTGGAATATGCGACTTTAATTGCCTTATCGGAAGCTTTTTTTATTGCATTATTAAACTCTGAAAAATCATCCTTATCAAAAACACACCAAATTTCAGAATATAGGTATTGGTCATTTTTAGCTTTTTCCCCAAAATTAACCGCAGCCTCAACTAAACTTAAAGTATTTTTACCCGCGCCCTCTATTGTGATATTAATGCTATTTGATTTTAAACTTGTTTTGTTGAATACTCGAAAATAATTTGGTTCAGTCTTTTTCCCCTCACAAACGATTAAAATCCTTTTAGCAAGATTTTTGTTATTTTGTTTTCTCGTGGAATCAATTTTTTTTCCACATCGCCTCTGCATATTTTAATCCTCCATTAGAGATTCAAAATCCCCAATAAAAGGAATTGCCCCATATTTGCCTGCGATATAGTTTTTCCCATATGATTCATCGTTTCTAATCCTTTGATTCTTTCCTGTTTTAAATTCAACTAAGGAATATAAATCAGTAGCACCATATTGATCCTTCTCTGTGAACCAGATTTCATCTCGTCTAAAAGATTGTTTATCCAACAAATTTGTATCGTGAGAATTAAATATTAACTGTGCATTATTTTGGTTAATCTCTTTGTCATGAAATAAACCTATAATTCCTTTAGATAATGAAGAATGTAAACTAGCACCAAATTCATCTACCACTAAAATTTTACCATTATTTAAAACATCAATAATTGGTCCAAGCAATGAAAGATATCTTTGAGTTCCTTCTGATTCCTCTTCTATTTCTAAGCTTGACAAACCAGTTTCCTTATTATCTTTGTCGTATTCCTTGTGAAGTGTAGTTATGCTTGTCATCTTTCTTGCTTCAGATAAAATTTTTTCTTTTACTTGTTTTGGCAAATTTTTATCGATTTTATTTATTTTTTCTAAAGTCAAGGCTACTTCTTCGATTATTATATCTTCAATACCCAAATCAGCTTCTTTGATACTTTTTAAAATTTGGTCTTTAAATTTACCATTCGCAAAATTCTCCATTGTATAAGACATAAATGATTTTGTTTGTAATCCTGATACAATATTTAATTTGTTAACAAAAAAGTTGCCGACTATTTCTTTTGAAATTTTATTATCTGCCGATATTTTTGATAGTCCTTGAGCCAATTGTGACAGGAATAAAGCATTCTCTCTAGGTTCTTTGTCTTGCCCTTCTTTAAACTCGGTTTTATTGACATTTATTTGACTATTTTGACGATAAAATAATTCTATTTCTTTATTTTTTCCTACTTTTATCACATACAACCATTCTTCTTGTATCCTCTCAGTATCTACTAAAAATCCGTATCTATATTTGTTGCCACTGTAAAAAAAAACAATCTCAAAAAAACTCGGTTCTTTTTTCGTTTCAGTGCTAAATTTAAACGATGTAACTCCTATTTTCTCACCAGACTGTGTTTCTTTTGATGAATTGATTACCAAATTTCTCATAAAATTCATTGCAGAAATCAAGTTACTTTTTCCACTCGCATTGGCTCCATAAACTACAGCACTTTTAAGGAGCTTAATATTTTTATTCACTACAAAAATATGCTCTTGCTTTTCCTTAATACTAGCAGCTGTCATATTAAAAGTTTTTATGTCTTTAAATGACAAGTAATTACCTACACTAAATGCTATCAACATATTAAAATATCCTTTTTTTGAGATTTTTTATCATATATACAATATATTATATAGTTTTTTACAATAAAATCAACTATTTCTGAGAATTATAATCATTTTCTAGAGAGATAATTGCCTCAAGATTATAAAACTCGCCCTTACGAAAAACTTGTCTAATTTTATGATATTCATTATAGCCCTCATAATTTTTTATCAGCTCACTATAAAAAAATAGTAGCTTTAATTCTATTTCTCAGTTTCTCTTCTAAATCTGCACCATCTTTCCAGACAATATGTGAATATTGTCTGGTATCAAATTGTTCTTGATTAGCCTTAAAATATCCTTCATTACACATCCAAACAACAGGAGTTTTTAGCCCTTTTGCATACCCAGATTCAAAATAAACATTCGGTCTATGCCCAGTACAATCAACTATCACCAAAGAACTTTCATTGATAGAAGCAATAATTTCATCACAAATTTTATTATTATGCTCTTTTTTATCAACTCTATAAGGAGGTTCATATCCTAGCTCTTTTAAAACTTTTTCAATTGCTTCATTTCCTTTCTCTAATATTGGACTCCATTCTGAATCTTTATCTGGAAACCACATAGCCACAAAAGCTTTATTTTTATTTTTTAAATTTCGTATTTCTAAATATCGCTCCCACCCTTTAATAGACAATTTATATTTACCTAAACCTTGTTCTCCTAATTGAGTAGTTACCCCCTCAATATATCCAAGTTCTTTAGTTTTCTTTAGTACATCTATAAATAAGTCAGAGTTTTTTGCATATATTAAAGGATAATCATGCTTGGTGAAGTTTACAGTTTCTGAATAATCTAAGCCATAGGTATCATTGCCTATATAAAGGATGACCTTATCTACTGCTTCAATTAAAGTTTTAGGGAAGTTAGCACCTTGCAAGATCTCATCTATAGTCTCTGGTGCTATAACAGTACGCTCCTTAAAAAATCGCTCATGGTTAATATTCTTATTTTGAGCCATCTTTCTGTATATTGATTCTGTTTTATTTCGTGTAACACCAGATACTATATACTTTTTACCTTGTGGTATATCTGTTTCCCCCTGGTATCTTTGATAATATCCACAGGCTTGACAGCTAACATTCATAAGTAATCTCTCTGCCAATTGGGATTGAGTCACTTTGTAATGTACCCCTTTTAGTCAAGAAAAAAATGGGAGAGTTTTATAAAGCAACTTTAAGTTCTTTATGATAATATTGATTAGGTGTTAAATAATTAAGGCTCTGATGTGGAAAATCATAATTATAATCATTTATCCAA
>JAAEPJ010000314.1 GCA_024222485.1 bacterium
CCCCCCCGCTTATTAATTTTTGGAAAATTTTCCACCCAGGACATTCTTATTCCAACCCCCCCGCTAATTAATTCTGGCAACAAGTTCCAAACCAGACAAAAGCAACACAACAAAATTCAGTGAGCCCAAAACTTTTCAATACATTTTAGAAGGAAGGCACAATTTGAAAGACGAAAACCAGGCAAGATGATGATAATACCAATTCGAGTGAAGACAATTACAGTCATTTAGTAGTTGCTAATGAAGATGAACATAACATTTTTGATATGTTAGAGGACAGTAGAAGCAAAACTTATAAAGAAAAGTTCTTGTGCTATCGTTGTTGTGTTATGTTATTGTTAAAGCTTCCATTGCCAAAACGAAAGTTTCGAAAATTAATTTTTTCCACCCCCCACGGCTATTGATTTTTGAAGTATTTTCCAACCCCCCCTATTATTCCAACCCCCCCGGCTATTAATTTTTTCGATTTTTTCCGACCCCCCCTACTATTCCAACCCCCCCCCCCGTCTATTAGAGACCAGAGAGTACGTCCATGTGAAAGAAGGTCAGAATCTGATGATCATGTTCCTAATTATTATTTCATGTTATGAAATAATTTTTCTTTAGAGATTAAGAAGTCGAAATTTAAGAATTCATCTTATTCTTCATTTTACAGAAA
>JAAEPJ010000315.1 GCA_024222485.1 bacterium
ACATCAGTTTGTAATATCCTAATCGAAGTATCCAAAATCGAATAGAGGAAAATGATGGTGTCTCTACAGGAATGCTAAGCATTTCAAAAAATAATCGAGATGCAGAAGCGGCACCACGAAAACTAAGGGCAGCATCTAAGATCAATTTTATATGTAGATATATTTGTGCACTTGAGTATTGATGATTAACAAGAGGCTTTATGAGTTGTTCTGTGTTCAAAGAGGAGGGAGTGTTTTTTTCTAGGAGAGCTTTTTCGTTTTTTTTAATATCTGAACTTCAGTTTCTAGACTTTTAATTTTTCGTCGTAACATTTTAGATTCTTCTTTGAATTTATCTTTACTTTTAGTTAGCCGTGCGATTGCGTTTTTATATCTTTTAATTTCTTTTTTTACCTCCATGTATTTCTGTTTCCAATTATCACGACTACTTTCAAAAAAAGTAATTAATTTATGTGAAGGACTTTTAAATATACCCATGAGATTCTGCTCCTTAAAAAATAGTACAAAAAACGGAATAAATATACCTCAAAAAAGAAGCTTTCTGCGAATCTTTTTTTAAAAAGAGTAAAATAATAAGACGAAAGGGCTGACAATTTCATATTTTATGTTATATCAATTGAATGCATGATAGAATGTTTTATATTCAAATACTTGACAACAGACTAAGCTGGTTAAAATACAAAAATGAAACGGAATTAAATACAGAGTATTTTAAAAAATACCATTAAATAAATGGTCAATATCTTTTAAAACAGATGTAATGACAAGATAAATGTCTTTTGACCCAAGGTTAAACAGCCCACT
>JAAEPJ010000316.1 GCA_024222485.1 bacterium
ACACACTTTACAAAAAATTGGAAAAGTGAAATTATCCCGAAACTACAGTGGAAAGGAATATCTTACCATTCCTGTTTCTCAAGCACAAGTGCAGGGGTTTCAATCTTTTTCAAAAATAGTCTGAAGCCAGAAGTGCACAATGTTGACATTGCTGATGATGGCAGACACATCATATTAGACCTTACAATTAACAAAAAACGCATCTTGCTTTTAAATATATACGCCCCATGTGGAGGGGGAGCTTATATGAAGGAAAGGAGAAGTTTCTTTTCTAAAATTAATGACAAAATCAAACAATATCCCAATTGCGACTTCATCATATTGGCAGGAGATTTCAACTGCACAATTGATAATGATCTAGACCGATCCCGGCCTACCACCCATATTGACGGATCGACAAGATCCTTGAAAGATATCATATCCCAGAATGACCTAGAAGACATTTGGAGAACATTCCATCCGAAACAAAAACAATTTACACACACAAGCACAATAGGAACCCTTACCCGTTTAGATCGTATCTACACTTCAAGAGCAGCCAGAGTTGCCTTTGAAAGCGCAGAGATTGAGCCCTTCCCTCATTCAGATCATGATTGTATAACCCTGAAACTAAATTTCGATGAAGTTAAGATAGGAAAAGGATCATGGAAACTAAACACTAAAATTTTAACAGATGACAACTATCAAAAAATGATAAAAGACCTTTTAGAGCGATGGAAAACAAAAAAGCAAGACTTTACATCTTTACTACATTGGTGGGATGAGTTAAAGTTTGAGATTAGCAAGCTTACTAAATCATTTTGCATTAAAAGAAAAAGGAAATTAATCCAGCGGAAATCACACCTCTACAAACAATTGAGAAATGCAAAGAAAAAGGCTGCCAATTCTGGGCAGTCACATTTCGTTGACCTTGCAAACAACATAAGTCAGGAAATAATTGCAATTGAAAACTCTGAGGCAGAAGGAATTAAGATTAGAGCTAACGCCCAATGGGTAGAGCAAGGAGAAAAAGTAACAAAGTATTTTTGTAGTCTTGAAAAGAAAAAACAAGGTGACAAACTCATGAGGTCAATAAAAGATAATAACGGTACAGTTATCTCAGAGAGCGAAAAAATTATCCCAATAGTTAAACAGTTTTATCAAGATCTATACACAAAAGAACCAGTTGATAATGAAACTCAAAACAGGTTTTTGGCAAACATTGATAAAAAGCTAACAGACGAACAAAAAGAAATGTGCGAAGGCCTCATCACAAAGGAAGAGCTACTAATAGCTTTGAAACAAAGCAAAAGAGATAAATCCCCAGGAAATGATGGGTTACCTGCAGAATTTTATAAAAAATTTTGGCATATAATCTCCGACGAATTCACAGAGGTCACCAACTACTGTTTCAGAAATAATACTCTCTCTGATTCTCAAAAGACAGGTATGATTACTTGTTTGTTTAAAAAGGGAGACCGTGAAAACCTAGCAAACTGGAGACCAATTAGCCTCTTGAACGCTGATTATAAATTGATTGCTAAAGTGCTAGCGAATCGAATTTCTAAAACAATGGAACACATAGTTTCGGATGACCAAACATGTTCGGTACCAGGGCGAAGTATTTTAACGAACTGCCACACTATTCGCGACATAGTCGATTATTGCGAAGAAAAAAATCTTCCTGC
>JAAEPJ010000317.1 GCA_024222485.1 bacterium
CTAGTACTAAAAGTTTCTTAATCTTTCACCAGTTTCTAGTACTAAAAGTTTCTTAAAAGTTTCTTATTTTTAGATACGCACTTAACATCAAATTTTGCTCATTCCCTCGCATATTTCTTGTATTAAAGTGAAACCCACCTACTAATACAAGTAGACTCAACATCCTGTGTTCCTCTAAATAAAAACTTAAATCAAGCAAAAATGTATTGTTGACATATTATTTTCCGGCTCATAAAGTCCTCTTGGTTTTTTCGGAGTTTCTTAAAGATGCTGATGTAGTTCTAAAAGTTTCTTAAATTTTTGGGGCTCTAGCACTAGGTTTCTTATAAACCGGTTTCTTGCAGAAAAAAAACGTGTAGGCAAGAAATGGTACCAAAGATTGTTGATAGGCTAGCTAGACAAACCTCTGAGATAGACTGAATTTTTCAACAGAACACAATACCAAAGCATAGTTGCTGACCCTTCACATCCTGCCTTAGGCTCTAGCATACCGACTTTGACTTTGAGCATGGTTGAAACCAGTGATATTACAAGGACTTCTGTCGGAAATCAAAAACCTTTTTATCCAGCACATTCATGTCACAATCTGCTCCAAGCTTACCCTAGCCTCTCAAAATAATTTGTTATTCAGTTTGTCAAACAGTAAGAACATTTGTTTTATGTTAAGTGGAACTGAGAAAGCTTTTTTGCTAGTTTATAGATCTGCAAAAGCTGAACCAGATCCTAAATACTATGACAGCACATAGAGTACAGAGAATATTGTTCATCAAATCTCAAGCATTGAATTTTCAAAAAGTTCTCAACTATGGCTGTGCAAACCGAAGTAGACCAAAGCATCCTAGGCCTTCGTCTAATCGTCTAGATTTTGACTGAATATATTTAGGCCTGGTTTTATAAGGGGGAGGGGGGTAATATGCACAACTAGATTAAACATTAAACGCAAAATAAAAGGCATTAAAGGCCTGTATGCAATGATGC
>JAAEPJ010000318.1 GCA_024222485.1 bacterium
GGTTCCCGGAATTTTTCGAGGCAATTCTGATGTGATCTTATTATCTTTTAGTACAACAACAAAGTCAAAGCTTTAAAAGGAATGATGGATTTAAGAAATAACTGGAACACTGTAAGTAATGATGTTTTTTAATTATGATATTATGATGTAATTATGATGCCAAAATACTCTGTAGACACTTTTATCAAGTTAGCGTTCCCATCTACCCCTATCTCAAAAGTGCAAAGGGCCCACTGAATAGGTAGACTAATCAAGCAGTGTGACCCTGGCCCTTTCACTTGATGTGACCACACCTCGTGATTCCTTTTGCCTTTCTGCTTTCTCAGTTAGTTAAGTTACAGAGAGCTTGAACATTCTCTCCTCCCAATTTAGTTGACAAGTCTGAAGGTATTTCAAACCCAAGACACTTTTAGCAAATGTTGAGTGATCTAACCACCATCCCTACAACAATCAATAGTTGATACAGTTATTATTTTATTCTATTTTCTAGGAGCGAGAAGAGCTGATAAAGCAACTTGAAACTGGAAAGATCTTGAAAGTAGGTTTATCGGATTCTGGTTAATAATCTTTAGAACTTATTACACCGAGGGTTTCTTATAGTTCCAAATGAAACTTAGGGAAAACTTAGCCCCGCAATAAGAGATCACCTCAATTTCTTATAAAGTACGCATCTCCCATGGACTAAAACGGTTCTGTTTGCTCTAAAACGTTGTAAACATACGTATTAAAACAGTTCTGTCCATGGGAACAGCCTAAAACTTATTACTTCAACGGTTTTTTATAAATCCTCATGAAACTTTGTGAAGACTTAGCCCCGCATTAAGAGATCAC
>JAAEPJ010000319.1 GCA_024222485.1 bacterium
AGAGCGTCTTTAATAACTAAGGGGTGGACTATAACAGACGGAGGAGTAACAGGAATATAAATAAACAACAAAATGATAAAAGAAATATTAGATATATTGAAAGCAGATGACTTCTTCATTGGAGATGAAGTCATCGACACAGCAAAGGGCAAGTACGAAGCACCTTTAAAACTAAAAGAAATTAAAAACTACGTAAAAAGAAATAGATAATGGCTACAGGTAACAAAAAAAGTAACTTTTCAATAGATATTCAGACTAAGGCTGCTGAAGCTAAAATAAAAAGACTTAAAGATGAAGTCGATAATCTGACTGCAAGTCTAAAGAAGTCAGGTATGACTAACTCTCAATACGTAGAGACTCAGAACAAGCTTATTACTGCTGAAAAACTGCTAAATAAAGAGATAAAAGACCATACTAAGCTCTTAAACCAAGATACAGTAAGTCACAAGAACTCTATAAACGCAATACAGCAAAGAATCAATGCTCTTCGTCAGGAGATGAACGCTATGGATATGAGTAGCGATAAATTTAAGACTGCCTCTGCTAATATGCGTCAGTTAAGTGCTTCTATGCTAGAAGGGTCTTCTGCTACAGGATTACACGCTGCATCTGCTATGGAACTTGGACGTGTATTTAGTGATGCTCCTTATGGTATTCGAGGTGTTGCCAATAACATTTCTCAGCTAGGTTCTTTAATGGCTCAGGCTGCAA
>JAAEPJ010000320.1 GCA_024222485.1 bacterium
CTGCCATAAATATTTTTCTATCCATTGAAGATACATATTTCATCGAATTTCTTATCTGATGTATTATACAACTTTGAATTTCTGTTTTAGGATAAATACTTTGAATTGCTTCTGAAAAGCCTCTCAAATTATCTATACAAGGGATCCGCTGCAAAAGTCTCTATTGATATAAAAAATCGTTGATTACAGCTTTAGTTTGTTATATTGCATCTAAAATTTAATTGATCTGATATGAATCTATATAATAAATTAGTTAGTCGTCCCTATATTTTCCTGAGAATTACAGGTATGAGCCCTGAAAAATTCAATGATATAATAAAGAAACTTCTACCTATATGGAATAAAAAACACATAAAGGAGGCACTGCAAAAGTCAGGCCTACCTAGAAAAAGTTATGAAAATGAGTTCCTCTTATGAGGAATCTTTTTAAAACCCATTTTTTAAATTAATGATTCCTGTTATTATTGACATTTTTATTGCATAGCTCGGCTTACTATTTCTATAGACTTGATACAATATTTGAAATATTTTTAACTCTCTGAATTTAAATTCGACCGGATTTCGTACATAATGGACTGATTTATTATATTTTTTATCTTCTTCACTTA
>JAAEPJ010000321.1 GCA_024222485.1 bacterium
ACAGTTCTGTCCATGAGAGTAGCCTAGAACTTATTACTTCGAGGTTTTCTTATAGTTCCCAATGAAACTTAGAGAAAACTTAGCCCCGCCATAAGAGTTCACCCCAATTTCTTATAAAGTACGCTTGTCGCATGGAATAAAACGATTCCGTTTGCTCAAAAATGTTGTAAACAAACGTATTACAACAGTTCTGTCCATGGAAAAAGCCTAGAAGATATTACACCCAGGGTTTTTTATAGTTTTCGATGAAACTAAGTGAAAACTTAGCCCCGCAATAAGAGTTCCCCTCAATTTCTTATAAAGTTCGCCATTCGCATGGAAAAAAAACAATTCTGTTTGCTCTAAAACGTTGTAAACAAACGTATTACAACAGTTCTGTCCATGGAAACAGCCTGGAACATATTACACCGAGGGTTTTTTTATAGTTTCCCATGAAACTTAGTTAAAACTTAGCCCCGCAATAAGAGTTCACCTCAATTTGTTATAAAGTACTCCTTTTCCATGGAATAAAACGATTTTGTTTCCTATAAAACGTTGTAAACAAACGTATTACAACAGTTCTGTCCATTGGAACAGCCTAGAACTTATTA
>JAAEPJ010000322.1 GCA_024222485.1 bacterium
CAATAAGTGTTCACCTTAATTTCTTATAAAGTACGCCTTTTGCATGGAATAACACGATTCTGTTTCCTGTAAAACGTTTTAAACATACGTAGTACAACAGGTCTGTCCATGGAAACAGCCTAGAACTTATAACACCGAGGGTTTCTTATAGTTCTTCATGAGACTTAGTGAAAACTTAGCCCCGCAATAAGAGTTCACCTTAATTTCTTATAAAGTATAACTTTTGCATGGAATAAAACGATTCCATTTGCTCTAAAACGTTGTAAACATACGTATTACAACTGTTCTGTCCATGGATACAGTGAGAAATTATTACATCGAGGGTTTCTTATAATTCCCTATAAAACTTAGTGAAAACTTAGCCCTGCAATAAGGGTTTACCTCAATTTCTTATAAAATACACCTTTGGTATGGAATAATAAATTTCCGTTTCCTCTAAAACGTTGTAAACATACGTATTACAACGGTTCTGTCCATGGAAACAGCCTAGAACTTCTTACACCGAGGGTTTCTAATAGATCCCAATGAAACTAAGGAAAACTTAGCCCCGCAATAAGAGTTCACCTTAATTTGTTATAAAGTACTCCTTTTGCATGGAATAAAAGGATTCCGTTTGCTTTAAAACGTTGTAAAAATACCTATAACAACAGTTGTGTCCATCGGAACAACCTATAACTTATTACACCAAGGGTTTCTTATAGTTCCCCATGAAA
>JAAEPJ010000323.1 GCA_024222485.1 bacterium
AATACAGCCGTTAAATTCGTCATGTGATTTGGAAAACAAAAGCAATGTTTCGCCTCCAATTTACCAACCTCCAGTAAGGAAAGCAAGTAAACTTAAAGGAAAGTCAATCGTCAGTTCAAGGGTTCCTTATACCAAGGATGAAGACTATTTCTTAAAAAAAGGTTTAAAGGTGTATGGATTTGGCAAATGGACGAGTATGCTGCGGGACCCAAGGTTCAAGTTCCATGAAAAAAGAACTGCAGATTCCCTCAAAAAGCGTGCAGAACTGATAACTCGAAAATAGACCTGCCTGCAAAATGATAAATTATTTTTAATACCACGGTCATTTTATTTTATTCTATATTCAAAATAAAGTTTAGTCAATATCAAACTTTGATTTCAAATCTAAAAGAATTTCAAATGAAAATAAAAAGTTTATCAGTGGGTCAAACAGTGGATTCGAACTTACGAGGTGAAAATTGTATCTGGATTTGCCTGAGTCGTAAAACAATTCAGAATTAAAAATAGCCATGAGCTGAGATTATTTTTCAAGAAGGATTTGGTAACAACGTGAACAAGAATTAACAACAGTATCTAAGAAGCCACAAGAGTGAACAAGGAAATATGAAATCGAGGCTAGTTTTCATTATGAATTATTTTACAATTCAGGCGGTCATAGGTTCGAATCCACTGTTTGACTATCTGCAGAAATCTTTATTTTCATTTGAAATACTTTTAGATTTGAAATTGAAGATTGACATCGAGTGAAATTCACTATTGATTTAGAAATAAGAAAAAAGAAAAGTAATTCTAGAAATAAAATAAATTGTATTCAAAAATACGTTTCATATCGAGGCAGCCTCGATTTCCTATTTTCTTGTTCACCCTTGTGGCTTCTTAGATACTGTTGTTAATTCTTGTTCACGTTGTTACCAAATTCTTCCTGAAAGATAATCTCAGGTCCCTTGATTTGGAAAACAAAAGCAATGTTTCGCCTCCAAGATATCAACCTCCAGTAAGGAAGGCAAGTAAACTTAAAGTAAAGTCAATCGTCAGTTCAACGGTTCCTTAGTACCAAAGGTGAAGACTATTTATTAAAAAAAGGTCTAAAGGTGTATGGATTTGGCAAATGGACGAGTATGCTGCGGGACCCAAGGTTCAAGTTCCATGAAAAAAGAACTGCAGATTC
>JAAEPJ010000324.1 GCA_024222485.1 bacterium
AATGGGGAACTAAAAGAAATCCTCGGTGTAATAAGTTCTAGGCTTTTTCCATGGACAGAACTGTTGTTATACGTATGTTTACCACGTTTTAAAGAAAACGAAATTGTTTTATTCCATGCGAAAGGAATTCTTTATAAGAAATTGTAGTGAACTCTTATTGCGGGGCTAAGTTTTCACTAAGTTTCATGGGGAACTATAAGAAATTCTCGGTGTAATAAGTTCTAGGCTGTTTCCAGGGACAGAAATATTGTAAAACGTATGTTTACAACGTTTTAGAACTAATGGATTCGCCTTATTCCATGCGAAAGGCGTACTTTATAAGAAATTGAGGTGAACTCACATTGCAGGGCTAAGCCTTCACTAAGCTTGATGGGGAACTATAAGAAACCCCCGCTGTAAAAAGTTCTTGGCTTTTCCAAAGGACAGAACTGTTGTTATACGTATGTTTACCACGTTTTAGAGCAAACGGAATCGTTTTATTTCATGCGACAGTCGTAAGTTATAGGAAATTGAGGTGAAATCCTCTTGCGGGGCTGAGTTTTCACTAAGTTTCTTGGGGACC
>JAAEPJ010000325.1 GCA_024222485.1 bacterium
CTAAGTTTTCACTAAGTTTCATGGGGAACTATAAGAAACCGTTGAAGTAATAAGTTCTAGGTTGTTCCCATGGACAGAACTGTTGTAATACGTATGTTTACAACGTTTTAGAGCAAACGGAATCGTTTTATTCCATGCGAAAGGCGTACTTTATAAGAAATGGAGGTAAACTCTTATTGCACGGCTAAGTTTTCACTATGTTTGATTGGGAACTTTAAGAAACCCTCGATGTAATAAGTTCTAGGCTGTTCCCATGGACAGAACTGTTGTAAGACGTATGTTAACAAGTTTTTAGAGCAAACGGAATCATTTTATTCCTTGCGAAAGGCGTACTTTTTAAGAAATTGAGGTGAACTATTATTGTGGGGCTAAGTTTTCACTAAGTTTCATGGGAAACTATAAGAAACCGTTGAAGTAATAAGTTCTAGGTTGTTACCATGGACAGAACTAGTGTAATACGTATGTTTACAACGTTTTAGAGCAAGCGGAATCGTTTAATTCCATGCGAAAGGCGTACTTTATAAGAAAGGGAGGTGAACTCCTATTGTAGGGCCTAGTTTTCACTAAGTTTCACGGGGAACTCTAAGAAACCCTCGATGCAAGAAG
>JAAEPJ010000326.1 GCA_024222485.1 bacterium
CTTCATCCTCCTATTGGCAGTGTATGGGGTTCCTACCCCCTGGCGTAACATTTGTTCTAGGGGTAATCTCGCTTGGAGACTAAAATTAGTCAAAGGTTTGGCCCAAATGCTACCTTTTCAGACAAAAACGGGTGAAATATTCCAAAAACTCTAGCTTTTATCGCTATTTCGTCGATTACGAGAGCCCCTCCCCTTTGGTCGCAATAAAGCGATTTTCATTTTCACATTCGATCATTACCGACCATGGAAAGCCGTAACACTTGAGCAGGCTAGCGAAAGTCGTATGCGTAGCAAGAAATCAATTATTCTAAAGAAGAAAGAGGTATGAATAGAAAGATTATTTAATTAGGAAGCGATAAATTTTGTTGAGGAACATCATTGATCATTTATAAGAGCGGTTTTGTAAGGATTTTTATCAAAGAGACGGCAACGTGTTCTCAAATTTAGGCCCGCCAGACGTTGAAATCTAACGCGCTCAAAATGTCTGAATTTTTCGCGCACAACAACGAGAGTTAGCTCAAATTAAAGAATATTTCACGTAGAATACGAAGATAGTAAATTTATTATCCTTATAACCTTATTTCAGGGCCATTTGTACAGTTTATGTATCGCTCCAATCTGAAAACGAATGTGAAAACAAAATCAGCCCACTAGGGCCCAATCTGAAAATGAATTTGAAAATCAATGTGAAAACAACTTCAATGCAGTCTTAACACCCCCCTAGAAATTTGAAGGACGGAAAAAGGTATTCTAAACTTCCTGATAACGTTGAAAGAAAGGCTGTACAAAGTGACATTGTCGAGACAGTCAGAGATTTCTATTGAGAATGATTAAACCAAGAATTCGACATTTTGTAGTTTGCAAATAGTTAGGTTCCAACCAAATATCTCTAGCAATTTTCTGATTGATA
>JAAEPJ010000327.1 GCA_024222485.1 bacterium
AAGGATTTCCGTTTCCTCATTGTTGACCTACAGTCCTCCGCTCTACCAACTCAGCAATCGATGGGTTGATTATTACAAAAATTGGCTCTTTGAATTTATATAGTTTCTAATTCTATCACATATAAAATAATTCCATCGAGCCGGATTCAAACAAGCGACCTACGGATATCCGTTTCCTCAGTGTTGACCTACAGTCCTAAGCTCTACCAACTGAGCTATCGATGGGTTGATAATTACAAAAATTTGTTCTTAAAATCGATATAGTTTCTAATTCTATCAGATCTCAAATAACTCCAACGAGCTGGATTCAAGCCAGCCACATAAATATATATCTTTTGCTGCATTGTTGACCTACAGTCCTCCGCTCTCCCAACTGACCTATCGATGGGTTGATTATTACAAAAATTTTCTCTTTACATTAAATAGTTTCTAATTCTAGCAGATCTAATATAATTCTATCGAGCCGAATTCGAACCAGCGACCTACGGATATCCGTTTCTGCAAGGTTGACCTACAGTCCTCCGCACTACCAACTGAGCTATTGATGGGTTGATTATTACCGAAATCTGCTCTTTACATTTATATAGTTTCTAATTCTGTCAGATCTAAAATAATTCCATCGAGCCGGATTCGAACCAGCGACCTACGGATATCCGATCGGGCAATGTTCACCTACGGTCCGCCGATCTACCAACTTGGCCGTCGATTGGTTGATTATAACAGAAATCTGCTCTTCGCATTTATATTGTTTCTAATTCTGTCAA
>JAAEPJ010000328.1 GCA_024222485.1 bacterium
AAAAAAAATACGACAGGGTCTGACCTGTGGAAAAAAAACACACCCGGAAATTGGGATTTTTTTCAAAAAACGAGACATATCCAATGTTGGGTCTGGGACAACACAGAGTACCACTAAGTATAGGCGGAACAGCCGTAAAACAATTGATTTTTGCCCCCCAAAAAAATATGACCCAAAAAAAATACGACAGGGTCGGACCTGTGGAAAAAAAACACACCCGGAAATTGGGATTTTTTTCAAAAAACGAGACATATCCAATGTTGGGTCCGGGACAACACAGAGTACCACTACGTGGGTAAGAAAATGAGCGCTTGAAATGCTGCGGTTTTCTGTGTAACACGCGAGCAGTGTCAAAGTTAGTCGTTGTTATTCGTTCGTGTACGCGGCACCCGCGCATGTTTCCGGGCGGGCCGTTTCCTGAGGTCAGAGCGCCCAGCCGAGGGAAAGTATCATTCCCTCACTGGCCTCGCCTCAGGTAGGTCCCCCTCTCATGACCGAGTCCCCTCTATCGTGCCCGGCCCAGGTAGCCCTGCTGCTCCTCGGCCCGGCCCTAGCGGCTCCTCACCGGCTTCCTGCAGGTCTGGAGCCACGCCCAGCCTGTCAGGCCGCACGGCCCCGTGACCCGCATCTAGTGTGAGCCAGTGCCGACTCACCGCCTCGGTAGTCGCCCCTGGTTCACCAAGGGTCACTCCTCTCTCTCTCTCTCTCAATTTTCCTGCAGGTGGCCGCAGGGACGTCCAGACCTTCCCTGCATTACAAGTGTAGCTGCGTGGTCGTCCCAGTTCGGCGACTCTCCCGAGCACGCCTCCCTCACCACCAAGTCCTACGCTGCACAAGGCCCTGCTCCCGGCCGCCTCCTCCTCCATTGGCCGCCTCTCCGTCCACTGTAGCCAGCCCAGACCGACGCCAAGTGGCCGCAGGGACGTCCAGACCTTCCCTGCATTACAAGTGTAGCTGCGTGGTCGTCCCAGTTCGGCGACTCTCCCGAGCCCGCCTCCCTCACCACCAAGTCCTACGCTGCACAAGGCCCTGCTCCCGGCCGCCTCCTCCTCCGTTGGCCGCCTCTCCGTCCACTGTAGCCAGCCCAGACCGACGCCAAGTACTACGCCGAGCACGGCGCCAGGCACGGGTGTATTTACACGGTGGTCGGCGCCAATGGGGCGCACCTCCTCCGTTGGCCGCCTCGCTGTCCACTGCAGACCAGCCCAGTCCGACGCCTAGTACTACGCCGAGCACGGCGCCAGGTGCTCACCCCGTCCTTCGACTACGCCAGCTACGCCAAGTGGCTACTGCCCCTGGCCCGGCTCCTGGCCGTCCACTCCTACGCCGGCTCGTACTCCCTGCCCGCAGTAAACCAGTCCAGATCGACGTCAAGTACTACGCCAAGCACGGCGCCAAGTACGAGCACGGGGAGGCAGCGGCCGTCAAGGTGCTCGCCCCGTCCTTAGACTACGCCAACTACGCCGAGTACCACGTCAAGATCGTCAAGTACTCCCCGACCTCCCCCCAGTACCACAGACTCAGACCTCAGACCTCAGACTCAGACCTCAGACCTCAGACTCAGACCTCAGACCTCAGACTCAGACCTCAGACTCAGACCTCAGACCTCAGACTCAGACCTCAGACCTCAGACTCAGACCTCAGACCTCAGACTCAGACCTCAGACCTCAGACTCAGACCTCAGACCTCAGACTCAGACCTCAGACCTCAGACTC
>JAAEPJ010000329.1 GCA_024222485.1 bacterium
TTACAACGTTTTAGAGCTAACGGAATAGTTTTATTCCATGCGACTGGTGTACTTTATAAAAAATTGAGGTGAACTCTTATTGCGGGGATAGATTTTAAGTAAGTCTTATAAAAAACTATAAGAAACCCTTGGTGTAATAAGTTCTAGGTTGTTCCTATAGACAAAACTGTTGTAATCCGAATGTTTACAACGTTTTAAAGGTAACGGAATCATTTTATTCCATGCAAAAGGCGTAATTTAACAGAAATTGAGGTAAACTCTTATTTTGGGGCTAATTTTTCACTAAGGTTCATGGGGAACTATAAGAAACCCTCGGTGTAATAAGTTCTAGGCTGTTCCCATGGACAGTTTTGTTGTAATACGTATGTTTACAACGTGTTAGAGCTGAAGGAATCGTTTTATTCCATGCAAAAGGTGTACTTTAACAGAAATTGAGGTGACTTCTTATTGCAGGGCTAAGTTTTCACTAGGTATCATGGGGATTTATAAGGAACCCTTAGTGTAATAAGTTCGAGACTGTTCCCATGGACAGAACTGTTGTAATACGTATGTTTACAACGTTTTAGAGCAAATAGAA
>JAAEPJ010000330.1 GCA_024222485.1 bacterium
GACCTGCTTGTGGTACTCATATTTCAAATTTATCATGGTGCTCAAAGGTAACGATGTCTACTCTGTTAGACCCCTGCTGACTGTTGGCTCTGATTTTATATAGCTTAAGGTACAATGAGACTAAAGAGATTTCTAGTCGATTAGTTGGTGTTGTTTTAAAAAAGGGGTGGTCAGTGACTTTTCGTTGAAGAAAATACCTAGTACTAACTAAAAAGTGACATTCTAGACTGGAAACTGCGACCAAAAGTGTCACCTCGAGTGGGACCCCTCCAGGTGGGTACTGCTAAGGAACTTCATAGCAGCTTCGGTGCTATGTACAACAGTCATACAGTGGGAAAGATACCCTATCCTCAGTACTAACTCAAAAGTGGCATTCTAGGGTGGAAACTGCCTTTAAAAGTGTCACCTCGAGTGGGACCCCTCCAGGTGGGTACTGCTAAGGAACTTCATAGCAGCTTGGCTGCTATGTACAACAGTCATACAGTGGGAAAGATACCCTATCCTCAGTACTAACTCAAAAGTGGCATTCTAGGGTGGAAACTGCCTTTAAAAGTGTCAC
>JAAEPJ010000331.1 GCA_024222485.1 bacterium
CCCAGAGTGGATAGAAAGCATATCTGGAACCGTATGTTTTGGGCACATTTTGACCCAAGACCATGGGCTAACCATCAGGCTTTTTCTCAATTCTTGGCTTATTTTGAAAGAATGCTTTTTGCTGATTTAAGTTTCGTCTTTAGCTTGTAGTACCTAGTATTGTTCCCTGAACACCCCAGAGAG
This sequence comes from bacterium, assembly GCA_024222485.1. Classification (GTDB taxonomy): domain Bacteria; phylum RUG730; class RUG730; order RUG730; family JAAEPJ01; genus JAAEPJ01. The sequence continues at coordinate 184 of JAAEPJ010000331.1, forward strand.
GATAAAATGCATATCTGGAACCGTATGTTTTGGGCACATTTTGACCAAAGAGCATGGGCTAACCATCAGGCCTTTTTCCTAATCTTGGCTTATTTTGAAAGAATACTTCTTGGTGATTTACGGTTTCTCTTAGGCCACTAGTACCTAGTATAGTTCCCTGAACAACCCAGAGAGGATAAAAAGCATATCTGGAACCGTATGTTTTGGGCACATTTTGACCAAAAACCATGGGCTAACCATCAGGCCCTTTTCCTAATCTTGGCTTATTTTGTTAGAATACTTCTCGGTGATTTACGGTTTCTTTTAGGCCACTAGTACCTAGTATAGTTCCCTAAACAACCCAGAGAAGACAACAAGCATGTCTGCAACCATATGTTTAGGGCACATTTTGACCATAAACCATGGGCTAACCATTGAACCTTTTTCCTAATCTTGGCTTATTTTGAAAGAATACTTTTTGGTGATTTAAGTTTTGTCTGTAGCTTGTAGTACCTAGTACTGTTCCCTGAACAACCCAGAGAGGATAAAAAGCATATCTGACACGATATGTTTTGGGCCCATTTTGACCAAAAACCATGGGCTAACCATCAGGCTCTTTCCCAATTCTTGGCATATTTTGAAAGAATGCTTTTTGGTGATTTAAGGTTTGTCTTAGAATCGCAGTACCTAGTATTGTTCCCTGAACAACCCAGAGAGGATAAAAAGCATAGCTGGAACCGTATGTTTTGGGCCCATTTTGACCAAAAACCATGGGCTAACCATCAGGCTCTTTCCCAATTCTTGGCTTATTTTGAGAGAATACTTTTTGGTGATTTAAGGTTTGTCTTAGGTTTGCAGTACCTAGTATTGTTCTCTAAACAACCCAGAGAGGATAAAAA
>JAAEPJ010000332.1 GCA_024222485.1 bacterium
CATCATGGTATCCCCCCAATGTACTGAATATCTGCCACCGCACTCATGGTATCCCCCCACTGTACTGAACATCCGCCACTGTACTGCGAGATGCCTCCCCACGGCAATCATGGTATCCCCCCACACGCATCATGGTATCCCGCCACCGTACTGAATATCCGCCACCGCACTCATGATGCCTCCCCACAGCAATCTTGGTATCCCTCCACACGCAACATGGTATCCCCCCAATGTACTGAATATCTGCCACCGCACTCATGGTATCCCCTCACTGTACTGAATATCCGCCACCATACTGCACAACCCCCACCGTACTGCACACACATTACATGGGGTGATTTACTCGCTTCACTTTTGCTAACTCTCTCTGTGTGAAAGCAAGGAAGGCTTCTTTACCATATTCCTCAAAGGTGGCAACTGTAGTCGGCTTGATGATATGTACCAATGCTGATCCATCGAATAACTTACAATCGAACTCCCTTTCCATTGAATCCTTTTTCGATATGTCAAGACAGTTGACCAAATTAGATTTCTTGCAGGCTTTCAAGGTGCCATGGTCTGAAAGGGATGGAGGATGTAACTGATTCTCATGTCTTAAAAATATTTCTGGGTCTCCGTCTCTCTTTTGATTTGCAATGTAGAGGCATCCAAATATTGCCACATTGTTACAAAGATCAGCTAACTGCTTTGCTTTGGGCGATGCTTTCGACTTCCGCGTACTGAAGAGACTCACCTTGTTTTTCGTAATTGGGGCATGAATGCTCTTACTTCTGGAATCCAAAACCTCTCTAATGAACTTATGGTACTGTTCTTTACCAAGAGACTC
>JAAEPJ010000333.1 GCA_024222485.1 bacterium
GTTCAAGACCCACACTGGCCATCAATATTGATTTTGCTCAAATCCCTCATCTTATTTGGTTGCATCAATATAGCCTGTAAGCGGTTCAGTGATATGGCCGGTTAGCTCAGTTGGTAGAGCGTGGTGCTAATAACGCTAAGGTCGTGGGTTCAAGACCCACACTGGCCATCAATATTGATTTTGCTCAAAGCCCTCATCTTATTTGGTTGCAGCAACAAAGCCTGTAAGCGATTAAGTGTTATGGCCGGGTAGGGCGGTGGGTGGGGTGTGGTGCTAGTCCCGACAAGGTGGTGGGTCCAAGACCCACACTGGCCATCAATATTGATTTTGCTCCAATCCCTCATCTTATTTGGTTGCATCAATATAGCCTGTAAGCGATTCAGTGATATGGCCGGTTAGCTCAATTGATAGAGCGTGGTGTTAATAACGCTAAGGTCGTGGGTTCAAGACCCACACTGGCCATCAATATTGATTTTGCTCAAATCCCTCATCTTATTTGGTTGCAGCAAC
>JAAEPJ010000334.1 GCA_024222485.1 bacterium
CATGCTTCATAATATTTCAATTCATTTCATTACTGCTATTGCATACTTCATAATATTTCAATTCATTTCAATACTGCTATTGCATGCTTCATGATATTTCTCAATTCATTTCATTACTGCTACTGCATGCTTCATAATATTCCAATTCATTTCATTACTGCTATACATGCTTCATGACAATTCTCAATTTTTTTTGATACTGTTGTTGCTGTTGCTCAATACTGGTGGGGAGGGGGGGGGATATAGGAAAAAGAAATTTAAAAAGGGTTCTGGCCTTCGACACTTGGAATATGCATTTTTTATATTGGCTGGAGACATTTTGTCGTGGTTAAGGAACACATAAATTGCATGCAAAATAGGGAGATAATGTCAATAAGGCAGGGGAAAATAATTTGTAAAAAACCTGATAATTGCGTAAATTGTGTTGTGGGCGAAGGAGAACGAAGCTTGCGATATCGGCGTTGCTCGACACGTGCTGATGTGCGTTTTGTTTTCCGGTGCATTTCCCTTGCAATAAATCTTAACAGGAGCCAGTTCAGGTTGTATTGTATCTCTATCAGCAGATTCTGTGGCTTAGGCCTTAACAATTTAAAAAGGCAATCGGGTAGAAGCAGAGAGGCGAGCAGGCTGGTGATGCGAGAGCTTAGGCCAGAAATCGTGAAGTATCTTGCCGAAGAGCTCGTTGCTAGAAGAATGAAACCTGGCATGCTTGTGCGTTTTATACTTGGTCTCCGGGGAGTTAGGGAATCTCTTTCCTTTGTTATCTGGGCTGATCTCCCTAGTGAGAATAGTGAAATATAAAATATAACAGGGTTTGGATAAAAACTTCTTGGAGCATTGCCTCAGACAAGAATCTTAGAATTGTTCCATTCTGAACAATGCTCAGTGCCAGGAGCAACCCAACAAAGAAATATTTTTCAGGAAAATTTTCTTTCCATCCTGTAGCAAAATACTTCTCTCTAATTTTAAAAGACAAAGCCTGAAAAACTCTTTTCTAGG
>JAAEPJ010000335.1 GCA_024222485.1 bacterium
AGACATGTTTTTACCTCGAATAATTAATTATTTTTGATGAGCATATTATATAAAATTCAATATTGTTTTGTATCTTTTTTATGGAAATCACAGATTTTTTTTTAACATTAAAAAACTTACCTTAGTTGTGCAGAGGTCTTTATAATATAGTTACAGGTCCCTTCCTTCGGTAATAAACTATATTAAAAACCCTCTCTATTTTATTCTTGACAGCAGTTTTATTTTAGGCTAAAATTAGCACTTAAACAAAATGAGTGCTAATAAACTAGCATAAAAAAATTATCTTTTATTAAGGAGGGTCGTATGCAAGCAAAGCTGTTAAGCGATAACATTTTAATCAAAGTCGAAGAGGCTCAAGAGGTCAAAGTGAATGGAATCATTCTTTCTGACTCTGCTCAAGACAACCAACAATTACAAGAAGGAAAAGTTCTTTTAGTTGGACCTGGAAAAATGAATTCAGAAGGAAAAGATTTACCTATGCATCTTCAAGTTGGAGATATCGTAGTATTTGAAAAATATACAGGGAGAGAAATCAAAGAGAATAATGAAAAGTATACTCTTGTTAAGCAAGAAAGCGTTTTAATGATTAAATTATAATTTTTTTAATATTTTTCGGAGGATAAAGATGGCCAAACAAATTAAATATAGAGATGATGTGAGAAAAAGCATCAAAACAGGTGTTGATGCTTTAGCAGATGCTGTAAAAGTAACACTAGGACCAAAAGGGCGTTATGTAGTTTTAGATAAAAGTTATGGTTCACCTACCATTACTAACGATGGAGTAACCATTGCTAAAGAAATTGAACTAGAAGATAAATTTGAAAATATGGGTGCTCAACTAGTTAAAGAAGTTTCTTCTAAAACTAATGATGTTGCTGGTGACGGAACAACCACAGCAACAGTTTTAGCTCAAGCTTTAGTGCGTGAGGGCATGAGAAATATTACTGCTGGCGCTAATGCAATCCATATTAAAAATGGTATGAATAAAGCTGTTGACGCTACAGTAAATTATATTAAAGAAATAAGTAAGCAAGTTAATTCTAAAGAAGAAATTGCCCAAATTGCAACAATTTCTGCAAATGATAAAGAAATTGGAGATTTAATTGCTGATGCTATGGAAAAAATCGGTAAAGATGGCGTCATTACTGTTGAAGAAGGTAAAACAGCTAAAACAGAACTTGATGTTGTTGAAGGGATGCAATTTGACCGTGGCTACCTCTCTCCATATTTTGTGACTGATTCAGAAAGAATGATCACAGAGTTTGAGAACCCTTATATTATTATTACAGATAAAAAAATCTCTAATATGCAAGAAATTTTACCCCTACTTGAAAAAATTGTACAAACGGGTAAGCCTTTTATCATTATTGCAGAAGATATTGAAGGTGAAGCTTTAGCAACTTTAGTTGTAAACAGACTGCGTGGCTCTTTAAAAGGTGCGGCAGTTAAAGCTCCTGGCTTTGGCGATAGAAGAAAAGAAATGCTTGAAGATATTGCAGTCTTAACAGGCGGCGTAGTTATTTCTGAAGAAGTCGGAATAAAATTTGATAATGCAACCTTAGAAATGCTCGGATCTTGTAAAAAAATTGAGATTACTAAAGAAAATACTGTCATTGTTGACGGTGTAGCAACTAAAGAAGAGATCAATAAAAGAGTCGCTCAAATTAAAGCACAAATAGATAATTCTACTTCTGAATATGATAAAGAAAAATTACAAGAACGACTTGCGAAACTATCTGGTGGAGTGGCTGTTATTCAAGTTGGTGCTGCAACTGAGACTGAACTTAAAACTAAAAAGTTTAAAGTTGAAGATGCTCTCCATGCAACAAGAGCCGGTGTAGAAGAAGGGATTGTTCCTGGCGGCGGAACAGTACTTTTAAGAGCCAGCTTAAAACTTAGTAATATTGTTTGCCAAGACGCAGATGAAGAAATTGGGATTAATATTGTAAAAAAAGCATTAGAAGAACCTTTAAGACAAATTGTGGAAAATGCGGGACTTGAGCCTTCTGTTATTGTTAATAAACTGTCAGAAAGCGAAGAAGGTATTGGGCTCAATGTTGAAACTGAGGAATATATCAACATGATTCAAGCAGGAATCGTTGATCCTGCAAAGGTTACTCGTTCTGCTATTCAAAATGCAACGAGTATTGCAGGACTTTTAATTACAACTGATTGTATGGTAGCTGATAAACCTGAAGAAGGCGGAGGTGCACCAGCTCCTGCGATGCCTCCGATGGGTGGTGGCATGCCTGGAATGGGTGGCATGTACTAAGGCCTAGATAAATATTCTTGAGGGGTATTATTACCCCTCAGAATAAAAAAGCACGGAAGTTAACTTCCGTGCTTTTTTATTCTGTAACCTTAAAATTTTAACCTTTAAATAACAATAACCCACACCTTTTAAGACATAACAAACAGCTCTAAATAATAAACATCGAGTCACCATAACTGTAAAATCGATATTCACTCCTAATTGCTTCTTGGTAAAGCCGTTTAAAGGTCTTAACTCCTAAAGGGATATCTCCCTCAAAAGCATTGACTAAAAAGGCAGCTACCAACATAAGTGGAGTTGAATGCGGAACATGGAAATTAGTTATAAGCCTATTAATAAAAAACTCATGCCCTGGGAAAATATACATATTTGTTTTATCAGACAGCTTTCCCGTTTTAAAAAAACTTTCAACTGTTCGAGTAGAAGTAGTGCCAACAACCGTGACTCGTTTTTCCCCTGATTTCAACTTATTAGCTAACTTTTGAGAAATTTGATATTCCTCAGCCAACATCTTATGCTCATTAATATTATCCGTCTTAATTGGTTTAAAAGTTCCCATACCAACATGCAAGGTTACATAGTCAACCATTGTTTGTTTAGCCTCAATCTTTTTAAACACCGTATCAGTAAAATGCAAGCCTGCCGTTGGTGCTGCAATTGACCCATCATGCTCTGCATAAATTGTTTGATAACGCGCCTCATCTGCCTCATCTGCCTCGCGTTTAATATAAGGAGGTAATGGCATCTTCCCACACTTTATTGCCTCTTCATAAAAAGGATACTTGGGTAAATTAAATCGCAAAACGGCGTAATCCCCCTGACGACCTAAAAAAATAGCCGTAAGTTTATCTGTAAAAATAATTTTATAACCAATTTTAAGCTTGCTAAATTTAGTCATAACCAGGATTTCTAAAAAATTAATACCTTGACTCAACTCCTCCACTAAAACAACATCAATTTGCCCACCATTTTCTTTAACCCCAAAAAGCCGTGCTGGAATTACCTTAGAATTATTCAAAATTAATAAATCTTCTTTAGTAAAATATTTAGCAATATCATAAAAATAGGTATGTGTGATGCTATCTTTTTTATGATCATAAACTAAAAGTTTCGATTGATCACGCAAGTTAGCTGGTTTTTGGGCAATTAAATATTCTGGCAAGTTAAAGTCATAATCTGAAAGCTTAAAACCATACTTCCCTAAAGTTTTGTCCATTGTTTAAACTCCGTTTTAGGAAAATAATTCTTAATTATTGTTTTATAAGAATATTCCTTATCTGACATCCCTTTAGCTCCATACTGGCATAGACCGACACCATGGCCAAACCCTTTCCCTTTAAAGTAAACAGAATCGCGTTTATTGTTTAGCTTAAACATCGTGCTTTTTAGGTGCTTATAAAAAAACGCCCTAAAATCTGTAGCTTTCATGGAAAATGCACCACCACGCCAATGAATTGAAATATCTCTTACCCGTCCTGATTTAAAGTATCGTCTAACCTTTATTTTATTAATCTCCCCCATTTTATATCCTTTTTTCTCTAAGACAGTTTTTATCTCAGAAAATTTTAATTTTGCTTCCCATTTAAAGACTGGTGCAGTTCTACAATAAGCACAACGCTTGCCTCTTAAATAAGCAAAGGATTTTTTTATATACCAAACATTTTGAATATTTTCCGTATGTCCACCACAAGAACTATAGTAATAAACATTCGCTAGTTTTTTATGGTAAGCAATAACCTCACCAACAGTCTTATCAACCGCTTTTCGAATCTTATCACTCTCCGCATTAAGACCACCATAAACCTGTGAACTAGAATTATCAGTTAAGTCATAACCATCTTCTTTATGTTTATTCAAATTATGTAAGGTATAGGTTCTAGCAATAACGGCCTGCGCACGAATGGTTTCAAATGGCCATGAATGAATAATTTCTTTTCCCACCACGCCATATAAATAATCCTCAAGCTCAAGATGATTAATAACTTTAAACCTATTCTTTAAAACCTCTATATAAAAATTACCTCTATATTTAACACCATTTATCTCGAGAATTTCACCCCCTGTCTGCCCTTGCAAATAAATCTGCTTATCATAAACTTTCTGTTTCGCAATCACCACACGCTTACCTTGATAAATACCTACTTGGTATGTTTGCCCATCATGAAGTGTTCCTTTAGCTTTTTTGTTGACTAAAACATTATAAGAACCAAAAGCTTTAAGGGTTAAAGCATTTTGTTTAAAAGTTTTGGTCAATCCAATTTTCAGTTTACGCATTTTTGTTCTCTTAGTATTTTTTCTCTGGTAATACGATGGGGGCGGTGCACATCCTACAAGAAAAATTAAAATAAAAATTAAAATAAATCTAATACTTTTCATAGTTAAAAATTATAGCAAATAATTTTTATTAATTAAATTGATAAAAAAATCTTTGCAGCAATTCTATTTTATGTTATAAAAAATAATCTTTTAACTATCTTAATATCAGTTTAATTAAACTGACAAAAAACTAAGGAGTATTTTCTAATGTTTAAAAAATTGACTGTTTTAGCCTTACTTTCTACATTTATTCCTTCTCTTTTTGCGGGGAATGTCATCCTAGCACCCGGTGCTAGAGCTAATAATTATGGAGGAGCTTTCACAGCTATTGCTGATGATGGGACAGCCATTTACTGGAACCCTGCAGGTCTTGCCAACCAAGACGAAAACAGTGAGTTTAATTTTTCTAGTTATTATATCAAATCTGAAGCAACTAGCTCTTCTGCACCAATAAAAATATTTGATACTCCGATATCTGCTTTCAAAGAAAAAACTTTAAAAACAGAAGCATACCTGCCTTTTGTTTCTTATTCTGCTCCACTAGAAGACTGTGTTATTGCTTTTGGTGCTTATGCAATTGGCGGTGGCGGTGGTAAATGGGAAGATAATGGTGGCATTACAGGTTATGATTATGGTCGCATTGAAGGTGAATATGGCATTATGGTCTTTAATATTTCAACGGCAAAAAAACTCTCAGATAAACTTGCAGTAGGTGCAGGCTTTGATCTTCTTTACATGAAAGCAAACTCAATCGAGCAGCAAAAATGGACATTAGGGACTAGCTCAGTAGAACTTAAAAGAGAACATAATTCTAGTGGCTATAGTATTGGGGCTAACATTGGGGCGATCTATGACATAAATGACGATTTAAACTTGGGGCTAACCTTTAGATCCGGTTCGAAGATTAAGCTTGAAGGTGATGCAGAATTGGGGGTAACCTTGAGATCCGATTCGAAGATTAAGCTTGAAGCTGAAACAGACTATGACCAAGATTACCAATTGCCTATGTCTGTATCTCTCGGTTCTGCCTATAGAGTAACGGAGAAATTGACTACTTCACTCCAAATAGACTGGCATGATTACTCCGCAATGAAAAAAGATTCAAACTATCGAACAGAACTCCCTATGGTATTCGAGAATGAGAACAGCGCTTATTATAAACGCTGGAATGATATCTATGTTTTTGCCATAGGCTGCGAATTTATGGCAACAGATGCTCTATCAATCTTTGGCGGCTATAAATACGAACCAAGCCCTTATAACAAAGATATGATCAATATTGCTGAAACAATCCAGTATGCTTATGATATTTATTCAGTTGGTGCAGAGTATAAAATGGAGTCTGGTCTTAGCTTTGGGATAAATATTTTAATAGTGGACTCACAAACACTTGCAGATAATCAAGGAACTATCTATAACTATGATTCTATTGTTTACCGAACAACCATTAACTATAAATTTTAGGATCTAAAACAATTCTAGATTTCGATGAGGCACTTTATATTAGAAAAGGGAGAGTTTTTTATTATAACTCTCCCTTTTTTCTTGCTAATAAAATCTTATAGCCTTGTGATATAACTGATTATTTTTCAGCTAACTTGTTTTAAAGATAACCTAGCTGAGCAAGGGGTACAAATACAATGCAGAAACCAAATATCTCATTCTTCTTTCCCGCTTTTTATGATGAAGGAACGATCATCGAAATGGTCGAAGAAGCGCGCGAAGTTTTAGCTGAAGTCACGACAAATTACGAAGTCATCATTGTTAATGATGGAAGTTTGGATGAAACAGGAGATATTGCCGATCAAATGTCAGAAAAATACCCCGAAGTAAAAGCTATTCATCACCAATTTAATCTTGGTTATGGTGCAGCATTAAAAACAGGTTTTGCTGCCTGTCAGTATGACTGGATATTTTATACAGATGGCGACCACCAATTTGATATTCATGAGCTAAAAGACCTCCTGCCTTATATTAATGATTATGACATGATCGCAGGTTACCGTAAAACACGTGCCTATGACAACAAAAAAATACGCTCTTTCACCTCTAGTATCTACAATATTTTTATTAAACTTATTTTTGGCTTAAAATATAAAGATCTTGACTGTGCTTTCAAGTTGATGAAAAGAGATGTCGTTAGAAACTCTAAAGATTTTATTGATTCAGCCTTTATTTGTGCCATACTTTTTTTTGAAGCAAAAAAGAATGGACATAAAATTAAACAGATACCGGTTTCACATTATCAAAGAAAATATGGCTCATCTTCATCCTTTAGTTTTTTATTTATTATTAAATCAATTGTGGAATTATTTGAAGCTATTTGGAATGTAAAATATAGAGAAAAAGTTTACTTAAAAAGACAAAAAACTATGCTAAAAAAACTCGATAAAAAATAAAGGAATCGGTAGAAATATTGTCTATAAAAAAAATACAATTGCTTACACAAGATGTATCAGAAAAAATTGCAGCAGGAGAGGTGGTTGATCGACCTTACTGTGCGGTTAAAGAACTGATTGAAAATTCAATAGATGCAGAGGCTACGCGAATAACAATTGACATCAAAGACCGCGGTGTAGAGCTTATAAAGATTACGGATAATGGTTGGGGTATGCCAAAAGAAGACCTTGAAATATGCACACTTCGCCATGCGACAAGTAAAATCATCCAAATTGATGACCTAGAAAAAATAGATACAATGGGCTTTCGTGGGGAAGCACTCGCAGCAATTTCGCGTGTCTCAAAAACAGAAATTAAAACCAAACAAACTGATTCAGACTTGGGATATAGCTTAATAACCGAGGGTGGATCAAAGCCAGTAATAAAGCCTACAGGCATGAGTAATGGAACTCAAATAATAATAAAAGACCTTTTCTACAATACTCCTGCGCGTAAAAAATTTTTAAAATCTAAACAAAGTGAATATTCATCTATTATTTCCAATGTAGAAAATATAGCACTTGCCCACCCCACTATTGGCTTTAAACTTATCATTGATGATAAAGAAAAACTCAACCTGCATCAAATAGATACCCACCTTGACCGTATTAAAAGTATTTTTAAGGATGAACTAGCTGAAAACTTAATACCACTTGACTTGGACAATGGGACAATTAAAATTCATGGTTTTATTTCATCACCCACTTATATCAATAAAAAAAGAAATAATTACTTCTTTTTTGTAAATAATCGTATTGTTATCTCTAAACTTATTATTGCTGCTGTTAATAATGCTTATAGTGAGCACTTGGTTAAGGGACGATATCCTATAGCTTTTATTTTTGCAGAACTAAAGGGTGAATTTTTTGATATTAATGTCCACCCCAGAAAAATTGATGTTAAATTTGTCAATGAGCAAGCGATCTTTACTAGTATCAGGCAGGCAACACGCCTTACTTTACAAAACGCACACGCTTTATCGCTACCATCTGAAAATGCTAGAAATAATATAGCGGATATCGAAAAAATAGATAAAATAAAAAAAACAAACAACACCCCTCAAGATAAAAATAACTTTTTCGCTAACTTTAAAACACTACATAATATAGCCCCAACAACAAAGTTACAAAATACGCGTATGCTTTCAACATATAATAAAGAGTTTTCTCAAGCCACCAAAAATTTTGATTTTTCAGAAAAAACACCGCATCTCCCATCTTCACCGTCTAGTACTCAACCAAAATCATACCAAAAATTTTCTGGAGAAATAAATAATATAAATATTATTGGTCGCTTACCTACTAAATATATTCTTGCTTATAACAGCAAAAATGATTTCATTCTCATTGATCAACACGCAGCACATGAACGGATAAACTATGAACAATTAAAAAATGATTTTCTAAACAAGCAAATAGAAATTCAAGGTCTGCTAATTCCTGAAATAGTTACACTTAACTCTGGAGTTTTAGAAATAGCTGAAGCTAATCTTGAAAAATTTGAGAAATTTGGATTTTTAATAGAAAAGTTTGGCAATGATTCTTTAAAAATTACAGCCGTTCCTTCAATCATTGAAAAAGGACATGAAAAATCTTCATTTCTTGAGATGCTGTCCGAGATAAATCCGGAAGTTGATATTATAAAAAACAAGGAAATAATTGACAAGATTATCATGACTGCCTGTAAAAACTCAGTTAAGGCGGGACAAAAACTATCAATAGCAGAAATGGATCATTTAATAAAAAACTTATTTAAATGCAAAAATCCATACCATTGTCCACATGGCAGACCAACAATAATTACCATGACCCAAACTGAAATAGATAAAAAATTTTCAAGGATTTTATAGAGATAAATAACTCAATTATCTCTCTTTTAAAAATGCAAAAAATAATTATAATAGCAGGACCAACGGCATCTGGAAAAACAAAGGCAGCTATTGAGCTTGCACAAAAAATAAATGCAGAAATAATTAGTGTAGACTCACGCCAAATTTATAAAGAAATATCTATTGGCACAGCAAAACCATCATACAAGGAATTATGCGGTATCCCCCATCACGGGTTTAACCTCGTTTCAATTAAAGATGATTTTAATGTTGCAAATTTTTTAGATTTTTTTATTAGAACTGCCGAAAACATAACAAAACATAAAAAACAAATTATCCTCTGCGGAGGGACAGGTCTTTATCTTGATGCTTGTTTAAACGGCTTATCTGAAATTCCTGAGATTAATCCTCAAATAAAATTAGAAGTCGCTCAAATCCCCCTACCTAATCTTTATCAAAAACTAAAAAAAATTGATCCTGAAACTAAAGTAGATGCCAATAACCCACATCGTGTTATGCGTTCCTATGAAGTTTTTTTAGCTACAGGCATCCCTTTGACTGCTTGGCATAAAAAACCAAAAAAAAATAAACCGGAATATCAATTTGAGCTTAGAGTTTTAGACCTCCCACGCCAATATCTTTATGATCGCATTAATCAGCGTGTTGAAACCATGTTTAAAAATGGACTGATAGAAGAAACAAAAAAACTTGATCCTATTGATTTAAAAAAAGCCGGAATTGGTTATAATCATGTATGGAACTACTTAAACAATAATCAATCGCTTAAGGAAGCTAAAGAATCTATGAAGCAAGATACCAGAAGGTTTGCGAAAAGACAACTCACATGGTTTCGTAAATACAATTTTGCAAAATGGCTTAATTCCTTACAAATATTCTAAAAATATCCTAAAATATATCGATCATGTATAAATTTTGTATCGAGAAATAATTAAAAGGTCAATTAACTTAAACTACTGTCACTAAATAATGTGACTTTATAAATGGAGATAACGAATGAAAACTTTAATGGAACTCGCAAAGTCAGGAGAAATTACAGAAATAATGCAAATTGCCGCTAAAAATGAAGGCGTTACAGCAGAAACAATCCGTCAAGGGCTTGCAAATGGCTCAATCATTGTGCCTTTTAACATTAATAGCCGAAACCGTCGTAATATCATGGCAATAGGTAGTGGAATTAAAACCAAGGTTAATGTTAATATTGGTGCATCACAAATGCTCTCAGACATCAACCTCGAACGAGAAAAACTTAAACTAGCAGAAGAACACAAAGCGGATGCGATTATGGATCTCAGTGTTGGAGAAAAAGCTAATGAAGTCAGAGATATGGTTTTAGCTGAATCAAAAATTTGTGTAGGAACTGTTCCTATTTACCAAGCACTCAACCGCCTTAAACATCAAGGAGTAGAAGCTCTAAAAATAGAGGATTTTTTTGCCGTTATTACGGATCAAGCAGAAAAAGGTGTGGACTTCATAACTGTCCATTGTGGTGTAACAAAAGAAATTGTAGAATATTCACAAAAAAATCCTCGGCTTGCGGGCATTGTCAGTCGCGGTGGAGCCATAATGGCTGAGTGGATACTCAAAAATAATCAAGAAAATCCCCTATTTAAACATTATGATCGCTTACTTGATCTTGTCAAACAATATGATATTACTTTAAGCCTTGGGGATGGTTTTCGCCCTGGAGCTATCCATGATGCAACAGATTGGTGTCAAATTGCAGAACTAAAAGTATTAGGCGACTTAACCAAGCGTGCCTGGGAAAAAAATGTACAGATTATGGTTGAAGGCCCGGGTCATGTTCCTCTTAATCAAATTAAAGAAAATATGGAATTAGAAAAAAAATATTGTCATGGAGCGCCTTTTTATATTTTAGGTCCATTAGTCACCGATATTGCTCCTGGCTATGATCATATCACTTCGGCTATTGGTGCTGCTATTGCAGCAACTCATGGGGCTGATTTCTTATGTTATGTGACACCTGCTGAACATTTACACTTACCTGATGACAAGGATTTAGTCGATGGCTTAATTGCTCACCGTATTGCTGGACATGCTGCGGATATCGCTCAAGGTCTGAAAGGCGCCAAAGAATTAGACTTTGAAATATCCACCGCTCGTAAAAATTTTGACTGGGATCAACAAGTCGCACTTTCAATCAATCCTAAAGAAGCAAGAAGACGCCTAGATCTTAATAAAATTGATGACGAAAGTGGCGTTTGTTCAATGTGTGGAGACTTTTGTTCGATGAAAAGAATGAATGACTTATAAATATGCCACCAAAATATCAAGTGAAAGATTTTGCTTTTATCGGAAGAACTTTTACAGAGTATTGTGAAATATTTAAGTTATCTAAAAATTTATTAAATAATAATAGTTTTTTAGATTGTCCAAGTGGAGCTTCAAGTTTTACTGCAGAATCGAATAAAAATAATATTGTTGCGACTGCTTGTGACTGTGAATATAGCAAGCCATTTTTTGAAATTGAAAAAAAATGCCAAAATGAATTTAAAAAAATAAAACCTGCATTAAGTAATGCAGAAAAAATATTTGATTGGACATTTTATCAAAATATAGAAAATGTTTTAACCTATAGAAAAAAAGCCTATCAAGGATATTTATTAGACTATAATAAATATCCTGATAGATATATTAAAGGTATCTTACCACACTTAAACTTTCAAAATGAACAATTTGATATTGTTTTGTCAGGGCATTTTTTATTTTTATATGCAGATCGGCTAAGCTTGCCGTTTCACTTAATGACTATTTTAGAGCTTTTACGCGTGGCAAAAAAAGAAATTAGAATCTACCCACTCATTGGACTTGATGGGAAAAAATATAAAGATATCAATAAATTACTAAATAAAATCAAAATATTAGGATTTTTCCCTCTCATCAAAAAAACTAATTTTCAATTTCTAAAAAATAGTAATGAATTATTAATTATTAAAAAATATTAGGGAGTATTTTAGATGAATGTTTTAATATTAGGAAGTGGCGGACGTGAACATGCACTTGCTTGGAAAATTGCTAAATCACCACTTTTAACAACCTTATATGTTGCACCGGGGAATCCTGGAATAAACTTTGCAGAATGCCTTCCCTTAGATATTCTGAATTTTAATGAAGTTGAAAAGATTGTAAATACGAAACAAATAGATCTTATTATTCCAGGGTCTGAAACACCACTAGTCGCTGGAATAGCTGATTATTTTATAAAAAAAGGAGTCATGGTCTTCGGTCCTAATAAAAAAGCAGCACAACTTGAAGGCAGTAAATGTTTTTCTAAAGATATCCTTGAAAAATATAGTATTCCTACAGCAAAATTCCAAAATTTTACTAATAATGATGAAGCACTCGCATTTTGCGATAAGCTTGGATACCCTGTAGTAATTAAGGCTGATGGCTTAGCCGCAGGCAAAGGCGTTGTAATCATTCACTCACATGAAGAGGCCGTTAAAACACTTCATGAAATAATGACCTGTAAACTATTTGGGGATGCTGGTAACCGTGTAGTTATTGAAGAATTCTTAAAAGGCTATGAAGTTTCATTGCACCTTCTAGTCAGTGACACAAGCTATAAACTTCTACCTTTTTCACAAGATCATAAACAAATTTTTGATGGAGACAAGGGACCTAACACAGGTGGTATGGGCGCTTATGCCCCTTGTCCATTAGTTAATGATCCCCTCCTAAATAAAATTGAGTCTTTAGTTATCAAGCCTTTTCTTTCTGGCTTAAAGAAAGAAAATATTAAATATACAGGAATCCTTTATATTGGCTTAATGATAGCGAATAATACACCAAGTGTTTTAGAATTTAATGTAAGATTAGGCGACCCTGAAACTCAAGTCCTCTTACCATTACTAAAAACAGATCTACTGGAAACAATAATTGCTGCGGCTAAAGGGTCTTTGAATAGTGTTAATCTTGAATGTGATAATAAATATGCTGTGGGCGTTACTTTAGCCTCTAAAGGTTATCCTGAATCTTCCGAAAAAAATATTGAAATTTTCGGACTAGATGAGTTGAAAAATATTGAAAATATCCTAATTTTTCATGCAGGAACTAAACAATCAAACAATAAAATATTAACAAATGGTGGACGCGTCTTAACAGTTGTTGCTTTTAGTGATACTTTTAAAAAAACAATCGACTCCGCTTATAAAAATATAAAAAAAATCAAGTTTCAAGGAATGCAATTCAGGCGAGATATCGCACAGCGAGATTGTTTAAAAAATATTATTTCCTAAAAAAAATGCTGTGATCTATCAACAGGAGAAAAAAAAAATGACAACTAGACGAAAAAGTCGTGAAATTGTAATGCAAATGCTCTATAGCTTTGATATTTTCAAGCTTTCACCGAAAGAAACTTGGCAATCTTTTTTCCAAATATATAAGAAAATATATAAGCTTCCCCAAAATTTACCTTTTATTGAAAATATTTTTTTTGGAACAATCGAAAATATTGTTGTTATTGATCAATCATTACAATTAATCATGAAAAATTGGGAGCTTAACCGGATAGCCTCCGTTGACCGTGCTGTTTTACGCATGGCTGCATTTGAAATTTTTTTCTCAGATGATATTCCCATTACTGTAGTTATTAATGAAGCCGTGGACATTGCTAAAAATTTTAGCACTGAGGAATCAGGAAAGTTTGTCAATGGGATAGTTGATAAACTAAAAAATAAAAGAGGAACTTATGAAAGAGCCCGATCTCTTTGAGATAGAACGGAGAAATACGCTACGGGAAAAACTAAAAAAACATAATCAACAATATTATGAATTTAACTCCCCGATAATTAGTGATAAAGAATATGATAATCTTCTAAAAAAACTAGAGGAACTTGAAAATAAATTTCCGCATCTAAGAACAACGAATTCTCCGACACAAAAAGTTGGAGCACCTCCCGAAATAATAAAATCTCAAAAAATTTTTCCACATCGATTACCAATGATTTCGCTTAATAATACCTATAATCCAAAAGAAATTTATAATTGGTATGAACGCATAAAACGAGCTTTACCTGATCAAAATCAAATATCCTTTGTGCTAGAACCTAAAATTGATGGATCAAGCATCAGCATTACTTATGAGTCAGGTAAGTTTATCCGTGCTCTTACCCGTGGCGATGGCGAAAAAGGAGAAGATGTGACAGAAAATATTAAAATCTTAAATCAGCTACCTGAAACAATTATGGACTTGCCTAAAATTTTTGAAGTCCGGGGTGAGGTTTATATGCCACATTCGATTTTTAAGGAACTTAATAAAACAGAACATTTTGCAAACCCAAGGAATGCCGCGGCAGGTTCACTTAAATTACTTGATTATAACATCACTAAAAAACGCGGTCTTAAAATTTTTCTTTATGCAAAGGGATATGTTGAAGGCAATTTTTTACTTGAAACACAATCTGCATTCATTGAGTTTCTTAAATCTAAAAAACTCCCTATAAACAACAATATTAAAACATCCTATAACATAGATGAAATTATTGAAAAATGCCAAGAGTGGCATAAAAAACGGAATGTATTAGACTATGATATTGATGGAATGGTCATTAAAGTTAATTCATTCTCCAAACAAGATCAGCTTGGTTCTACGATGAAATCACCACGCTGGGCTGTTGCTTATAAATTTCCAGCAAAACAAGCGACTACAACAATAAAAGATATTGTATTTCAAGTTGCGAGAACGGGCGTGATCACTCCTGTAGCAAAACTTGAGCCTGTTGCTCTTAGCGGTGTAATAATAAAACGCTCAACGATCCATAATTTTGATGAACTTGCAAGACTTGATATTAAGATAGGAGATAGAGTATTAATTCAACGAAGTGGCGATGTTATTCCCAAAATCATAAAAGTTATCAAAGAAGTTAGAACAGGTTCTGAAAAAATTATTTATCCGCCAAAAATATGTCCCGTTTGTGATTCTAGTGTAAAAAAATCAAATAAAAAAGTTGCTTATAAATGCAATAACCATCTCCACTGTCAAGCACAACTTCAAGGTGCTCTTGAACATTTTGTCAGTAAAAAAGCCATGAATATCGTAGGCTGTGGCACAAGTATGATTAAACAAATCATAGAGCGTGGGCTGGTCAAAAATATCTTAGACCTTTATAAATTAACCCATAAAGATATCCTCACCCTCAAACTTATTAAAGATAAAAAAACCAAAACCTTTCTTGCAAATATCGAAAAAAGCAAATCAAGAAGCCTTAATAACTTAATCTTTGCCCTTGGGATTAACTTTGTCGGAGAAAAAGTTGGAAAAATATTAGCAAAAAAATTTCAGAATCTTGAATCAATCCAAAACCTCTCTTTCGAAGAACTCATTAAAATAGAAGATATTGGAATAAAAACAGCAGAAAGCCTAACTAGCTTCTTTAAAAATAATCCCATGTTGGGAACAAACCTAAAAAACTTAGGAATCACCCCCTCCCAAAAAAAACAAAATATTAAAAACAACTTTTGTAAGGACAAGTATTTTGTAATCACAGGAACCTTAAAAAAATATAGAAGAATGGATCTTATAAAGGAAATAGAAAATAGAGGAGGAATTGTCAACAACTCTATCTCAAAAAAAATAAATTATTTAATAGCTGGGGACAATCCCGGATCTAAACTTCTGAAAGCAAAGAAACTAAAAGTCCCCATCCTAAATGAAGAAAAA
Organism: bacterium; assembly: GCA_024222485.1. Taxonomy (GTDB): domain Bacteria; phylum RUG730; class RUG730; order RUG730; family JAAEPJ01; genus JAAEPJ01. Next base: position 15,556 of record JAAEPJ010000335.1, read on the forward strand.
TTCATAAATGAATTAAATTAACAAATAAAACCAATTAAATAATCCCGTATTTCTATTTCTCTGTATAAAAAAACATATTGTCAATCGCTCTTTTTGCCTTAACGGCTATATCTTTATCCACCTTAATCTTATATTTCATATCTTCTAATGCCCAATAAAGTTTCTCCATTGTTGTCTTTTTCATATTAGGACAAACCGCATATTTTGACGCATGATAAAACTTTTTCTGAGGATTCTGTTTATTCAATAAATAAAGAATGCCATTCTCGGTAGCAATAATAAACTCTTGAGCATCTGACTCTCTCGCAAAATCAAGCATCTGAGATGTAGATAAAATATGATCACTTAACTTCACAACTTCCCCCTGACATTCAGGATGAGTAAGCACCACTGCCGATGGATGTGCTTCTTTAAGCGATAAAATATCCTCCGGTAAAATTGTAACATGTACATGACAGTACCCATCAGCTAAAATAATTTCTTTCTCTGGATAATGTGCAGCCACATAACTACCCATATACTTATCTGGGGCAAAAATGATTTTGTTTGTTTTGAGATTACCTACAATTTTCAAAACATTACTTGAAGTACAAATAACATCAGTCTCAGCCTTAACCTCTGCAGTCGAATTAATATAACTCACAACAATTGCATCAGAATCAACTTCTTTCATTTTTCGTAATTTATCAGCATCAATCATATCTGCCATAGGACAACCTGCATCAATTTCAGGCAAAAGCACAGTTTTGTCTTCTGCAATGATAGATGCAGTTTCTGCCATAAAGTGCACGCCACAAAACACAATCACATCAGCATCTGAATCTGCAGCTTTCTTGCTAAGACCATAAGAATCACCAACAAAGTCTGCAATATCTTGAATGTCACCAACCTGATAAGTATGAGCCAAAATGATCGCATTCCTTTCTTTTTTTAATTTATTTATTTTATCAATCAATTCCATCATAAATACCCTTTATTTTTTATCTTAAATAAAACTTTAAAATACTAAAAAAAGTCTCTAACTATTATTCTTAACAAAAAATAATAATCGCTCGAACCTTTAACAATACTAAAAGTTATTATAATTATGAGAAGATATATAATATTCTATCAAAAATAAAAATATCACATATCTCAATATTTATCATACCCCAATTCTTGCAATCTATCATCCTTGGCACAGACCTCATCTCTCATTTTTTGTTTTAACTCTTTAATCTTATCTTTTAAGTCTGGATATTTTACACTTAAAATTTGTGCAGCAAAAATAGCAGAATTAATTGCACCTGCTTTACCAATGGCAACAGTCCCCACCGGCACACCACTCGGCATTTGAACTGTTGAGTAAAGTGCATCCACACCATTTAAAGCACCGCCTGGCATGGGCACCCCAATAACAGGCGTAATAGAATGCCCTGCGACCACACCTGCTAAGTGTGCAGCCATACCTGCAGCAACAATAAAAACCTCTGTGCCATCTTGAATCGCTTTGTCAACGATATTCAAAGTTTTCTCTAATGTTCTATGTGCAGAACATACATTTATAGTATACTCAACCCCTAACTCTTCTAATTTTTTTGCAGCATTACCCATAACCTTAAGATCACTATCACTGCCCATCAAAATACTTACTAATTGTTTAGCCATTTTTTGTTTCCTTACACTTTAATATTGAAATAAATTCAAACTTATAAATTATACTACTACGGTGATAAATGATACCACTGCTCCAGCAATCATAACTCCAACTAAAATTGCTGGAAAAGCATACCGCTTCTTAATGCCAAAAACATAAGCAATCACACAAGCAGTCCAAGCACCGGTTACTGGCAGAGGAATCGCGACAAATAAAGTCAACCCTATTGCCTCAAATCTCTGAATCAAAGCTTCATGTTTTTCTGCACGCTTAAACCACCAAGTTAAAACCTTTTTAAAAAATGAAAATTTCATCAAAAAATCAGAAAACTTATGCAAAAATAAAATAAATGGAAGTACTGGCAACATGTTCCCCAGTACTGATAAAAAATAAGCCTTTGGCCATGAAAAGCCAAAAAATGTTATGGCAACAGGTAAAGCACCTCGTAATTCAACAACTGGCAACATCGAAATAAGCAATGTAAGCACTTCTTTGGGGAGAGAGACCTTAACAAACGCCTCAATAATTTGTTCTTTCATTTTTTACAAAACCTTTAATTAAGCATAAACAAAAAATTTTGAATTATTGTTAAAGCTATATTTATAATTATAAAAAAGATAAATAATATCTTAAATAACTCTAGCTACTTCTAAATAATCAACCACCATATTACGGCCATTATTCTTTGCATAATATAATGCTTTATCTGCCTTTTTTATTAAAATATTTTTATCAACTCCATCAGAAGGATAACAAGAAACACCTACTGAAATTGTTATATTGTCATTGACATTATCAAAAAAATGTGTATTTTGAATTTCCATCCTAATTTTTTCAGCCTTAGCAATCGCTTTTTCTCTATCAACCATTGGCATCAGTACTAGAAACTCCTCACCGCCATAACGAGCAACAATATCTGTATTATAAACTGCACTCTTAATACAATTTGCAACTTTAACCAAAACTTTATCACCCACAAGGTGTCCATATTTGTCATTATAACATTTAAAGTAATCGACATCAATCATCAAGATCCCAATCGAACTATGTTCACGCTCACTACGCTTAATCTCGTATTCAAGCTTTTCCTCTAAAAATGACCGACGATAAAGGTTTGTTAAACTATCCCGAATTGATTGCTCTTGAATCTCTTCATAAATTCTAACTTTAGAAAACCCTAGATTCATTTGCTTTGAAAGAATATCAAAATATTCTAAATTAATATATTTAAGAGGCTTAATATTTTCAAAAAGAACAACTGCAATCTTATAGTAATTGTCCTGAGTAATTAATGGAATAAATAATAGACTTTTGAGATTACCATCAACAAACTCATAAAATCCATGCTTGATTAAACTTATCTTATCTACCAAAATAGTTTTGTTCTCCACAAAAAAATTACTGGCAAGCCTCGTTTTCAAATAAATACCAAACTTAAATAAAAACTCATCTGGAATACCAAACTTATGTTGGATAACTGTAAATCTATTATCCTTTGTATAGTAGTCAAAAATAAAATAACCATGATCATAAAAACTTTTCTCTAAAAACTCAATAGAAAGGTCTAAAAGATCCTTAGAATTTACACTCTTAATTATCCCTCTACTTACATTATAAATATTCGACATAATATCAACATTAATGTTATAAAATGCTATTTTCTCATCAACTTTATTTTTTTTTTGAATAGCCCAACCATAATCTTCTTTTAATACTACAAAGAACTTATTAAGTTTATGGTGCTCAAATCTAGATACTTTAGTGTAAAAATAAGAAAGCAAAGCAAGTGAAATTATAATAACAGTATAAATATAATAAAAATAATCTTTATCATGATAAAGATTATTTAATATAAAAAGACATCCTAAAAACAAAAAAGAAATATAAAGTTGACGAGTTGAGTGTTCGATTCCATAGTAAAATAAAAAAGCAGTAGATAACAACAAATAAGCATGAGAAACTTGCCTTGGTAAATTTTCTCTCAAAACTTGAAAAATAAATAGACCAACAAAGACATAGAAAGTATCAAGTATAAAACTACGAATTCTCGCTGATTTTAACTGTAACATATAACTTGATTCCTTCCCAAGTTTTTAGCCTTATACATTGCTTTATCTGCCATATCTAGAAATTCATTCATATTAATATTCATATCTTCTTTAAGTGCTGCAACACCAATACTAACGGTAATGCCTGTTACTTCAGAAATTGCAACCCTTAATTCTTCAGCTTTTTTATAAGCTGCTGATATTCCTAGAGGAAAGATAACGACAAACTCTTCGCCACCATAACGACCAAGAATATCAATATCTCTCAAGCGCTTCTTAATAGTTCCAACGACTTTTTTTAAAATCTCATCTCCATAAAGATGTCCATACTGATCATTGCATTTCTTAAAAAAATCAATATCAATCATCAAAATTGACATTGGGGTTTTATATCGAAGACTTCTTTTAAACTCATCAGTATATAGCTCAAAAAAATAACGCCTATTAAAAATATTAGTTAAGCCATCTATCCTTATTAATTCTTTTTTCTTCTCTATCAATATTTCAGTGGTCAAGGAAAGTGAAACAATATCCGTAATTATTAGAGCTAACCGCATATCTTCCTGAGAGTAATATCTTGGATTTTTATGCGAAATCTCTAAAAAACAATAAATATTCTCACCTCTTAAAATAGGAAGCAATAAAAGTGATTTAAACCCATATTTAACATATAAACTACTTGAGAATCGATAATCTAGAGTTAAATCTTCCAAAAAAAGTGGGGTCAATTGTTTCTTTACTAAATTAATAAAAGGATTTGTATTTTCAGAAACAGATTTATGCTCAATAATTTTAATATCACTATCTACAAAAAATTGCTTAATAACATCTATCAAAAACCCTTGAATTTCCTCCTCAGTTAAGTTGTCAGTAAAAAACTTCACAGTGTTACTTAAACTATAATATTTAGATAGCTTCTCTTTTAGAACGGCTAATACTTTTTCTTTTCTTACTAACTCCTGCTCCAGTAAAGATTTTTTACTCTCTATTTTAGCAAATGCTTGATCAAGACGATGGAGTAAAACTTTTTCCTTAATAAAATATTTATTTAATAGCCATAGTAAAAACCAGGAAAAAGCAATCTCAAAAACAATAAATATTTCAATTATAAAACTTCTTTCTGCAAAAATAATAATCAAAATAGAAATAAATGAACAAATATAGTTAATAAAAAGTGAAACTTCAATTTTATAAAACAGGGAAATAAAGATCAAAAAAACAAAAAAAACAAGTAAAAAATAAGAGTATCCTAATGATAGGGAATATAAGAAAAATAAACTAAAAATAAAAGCCAACAGCATTACAGGAATAACGACAAAATAACTCACAAAATTATTGACTTTAAAATCAAACATAAGTTTTTATTGTTTTCTCCAAATAAGTTATCTTCTCATTTAAAACATGATTACTAGTATTATTCTTAATAATAAAATCTGAATTTTCCATTTTTTTATCATCACACATTTGACGATCTTTAAACTTCTGATAAACTAGTGAATTTTTTGTAGAGCGTTTTTTTGCAATCGCACTATCAGCACTTATAAGAACCAAAAAATCAAAATACTCCTGTAAAAAAAATTCAAATAAAAGAGGAATTTCCACGATAATAAACCTAAACTCCCCATAACGACATAAAACTTCATCAAAAATCTTAGGAACAATAAATTGTTTAGTTATATTATCTAGTTTTTGCCATAATTTTTCATCTTTTAAAATTTGTTTAAGCACTTGAGAAGTTTCTATTGTATGAAAAGTCCCCATAATTTCTTCAATAAATTCATGGTCTTCTAAGTAAGATCTTCTTACTATCTCATCTGCATTAATAGTATAAAACCCACGCATTCTAAGTTTTTTTAAAACAGTAGACTTCCCTGAAGAAATATTACCAGTTAGTCCCCAAATTAATGATGTTTTTTTTTGGAATTTCTTAAATTTATACAATGATTCTGCCCTTGAAAATATTAGATATTATTAACTTCGTTTAAAAAAACGGACTACTTAAGTTCTGCCCAGTCCTTACCAGAAGAAATATTAACCCTAAGTGGGACATCTAGTTTAATTGCATTCTCCATAATATCTTTAACTCTACTTACAAATACCTCTTCTAAATCTTCCTTAATTTCGAATAGAATCTCATCATGTATCTGTAAAAGCATCTTGATCTGGTTACTTTCACCGAACTCTTTATAAATATCAACCATAGCTTTTTTTAAAATATCAGCAGAAGATCCTTGAATAGGAGTATTTTTAACTAAACGCTCACCTTGCTTCTGAATCATAATATTCCTATTTCCAAGCTCTGGAATAAAGCGTCTTCTCCCCATAATAGTCGTAACATATCCTGTTTTTTTAGCTTCCATAATTAATGAATCAAAATAAGTTTTTAAAGTTGGAAAAGTAGAAAAATAAAGACTAATAAAATCCTTAGCCTCTTTCATTGAAATACTTAACTCCCCTGCTAAAGAAAAGTCCCCTTTACCATAGACTAAGCCAAAATTAATCTGTTTAGCCATTCCTCTTTCTTTCTGGGTAACCTGCATAATATCTTTCTTAAATATCAAGGAAGCTGTCCAAGTATGAATATCCTCACCATTAATAAAAGCCTCAGAAATATGTTTATCCCGAGATAGATGAGCAAGAACAGCTAAATCAATCTGCGAGTAGTCTGCAGAAACCAAAAGGTAGCCATCATCTGCAATAAAAGCTTTTCTTAGGCCAGAAGCTATTTCTTTTCTAATAGGAATATTCTGTAAATTTGGATTAACAGATGAAAGTCTGCCTGTAGTAGTTTTGGTAAAGTTATAGGTCGTATGAATGCGTGAATTATCATCAAGAAAAGTCATTAAAGGCTCAATATAAGTACTATTAAGTTTAACAAGTCCACGATACTTCAAAATTTTTTTTGGAAAATCACTTGTTTTTGATAACTCTTTTAAGACCTCTTCTGAAGTAGAAAATCCAGTTTTTGTCTTTTTAATAACTGGGAATTTCAATTTTTCAAATAAAATATATCCCAATTGTTTTGGAGAATTTATATTAAACCCCTCACCTACATCATCATAAATAGCTCTAACAGTCGTATTTATAAGAGAAAGTATTTCTCGATTAAGAATCTCCAACTGCCTCAGATCTAATTTTATCCCATTTTTCTCCATACTTGCTAAAACTTCGCAAAAAGGTAAATCAATAGTAAAATAGTTCTCATTAATATCAGGAATAACTATATTTTCTAAAAAATGAAGTTTATAAAAAATATCTTTTTTATTAAAGTATGCAGGTTGATATTTTTGAATTAAAAGATCTAAAGTCTGAACAGCAGTATCTGCAATATAAGCAGCTAAAAGCAGATCAAAAATTTCTAAATGTGAATATTCGATATTGTTTTTCACAAAAAAAGCATATAAATTTTTGGCATTATCCGTTCTAATATGCTTAATATGCTGAAAAAGATCATTTAGTTCTGTCTTATAAAAATAAAAATCACTCTGTGCTATTTTATAGAGAATATCTTCTTTCTTCTTCTTAATATAAACAGTAGCAAGGTCCTCTGAAAATATTAATGTAACATTAAATAAACCTTCGGACAATAACTCATTAAAAATATTTTTTTCAATAAATTTAATGTCTTTTAGATCTGATTTTAATTCAACCTTGTGATATAAACTCTTAGCAATCCCTACTAGTTCTAAATCCTCTAAAAAGTTTTTAAAATCATTATTTCCATCAATTCCTCTAAAAATACAATCATCTTCTTTAAAATTGATAGGCAAATTAGTTTTTAAAGTTATAAGCTCCTTACTCAATTTTAAATTTTTCAAGTCATCTTTAATTTTAGAGCGAAAGCTTGGCTTTAATTTTTCTAAATGTATTAAAATATTTTCAACGGAATGATACTCAATAATTAAATCTTTAGCACCTTTTTTACCAATCCCACGAACTCCTGGGATATTATCAGATGAGTCCCCCATAATACTTAAATAGTCAAGCATATTTATCGGTGCAAAAGAAAATTTCTGTCTGAAATAAGTCTCATCAATTATATATTCTTTTGGGATTGGCATAACCGCTATTTTCTCATTAATCATTTGCAGGATATCCTTATCCGTGCTAATAATTTTAACTTTCTTAACTTTCGCATGTTGTGCAATTGTAGCAATTAAATCATCAGCCTCAAACCCAGGCATCTCAAATGTTTTAATACCCAAAATCATTAATGATTCTTTAATCAAAGGAACCTGCTTAACTAAATCATCAGGCATTTTATCACGATGGGCTTTATACTGAGGGTAAATCTCAGTGCGAAAAGTTTGACGAGCAACATCAAAACATACACAAATACCATCATCAGCCATAATATTATTTTGCAAAATTTTAATCAAAGTTTTTAAAAATCCTAAAACTGCATTAGTAGGAATACCTTTAGAATTATTCAAATGAGGAATCGCATAAAAAGCACGGTACATATAAGCATTTCCATCAATTATATATAAATTTTTCATTAATATGCATTTACTGTAAAAATAGAAAATATTCCCGTTCTTTACAGCACCTCCCAAATTTTATTTTTACTAATAACACCCTCTCGTATTACATTAAGCTTTCCTTCTGAAATATCAACAATAGTAGAAGGGAAAAAATCATAATCTTTCTCATCATCTAAATAAAAATCAACTTTATAATCAAAAAAATACGGATCAGCTATTGGATCTACACCAGATTTATTACAAGAAGTTACAAAAAGAGGATCATTTAATTTATTCAAAATTTCGATCAAAAGCTTATGCCGTGGAATTCTTAAAGCAAGGGTATCAATTTCCCAATCAAATTTTGGATTAACTTTAAAAATTAAAGTTAAGGCTCCAGGCCAAAAAGCAGACATTAGTTTTTCTGCTAAATCATTAATAATAACAAGCTTAGAAATATTATAATTAGTCCCTACCTGAAGAACCAATTGTTTGACAAAGCTACGCTCTTTCAGTTCATAAATTCGTTGTTTTACTTTTTCAGAAGTTGCAATACCTGACAAACCATAAATTGTATCTGTTGGTAAAATTCCGACCTCAAAGTTTTGTAGCCTTTTAACTATCTCATTAAGATCTTCTTTTTTAAAAATTTTCATTTTAAATTACCTAAAAACTTCCACACTCTAAGATATCTTTATTCATATTTAAAATATAAAAATTCAAAAAAAAAGAGTAACAATCTCAAGAAATTGTTACTCTTTTTTATAATACTTATTAAATAAAATAGAGCCATAGCTATAATAATATTCCATAAAGCAAGTCTTGGTACTCAACTATTAAATCATTCTCATCCATATTTAAAAATTTTGCTTCTGGATTAATATAAAAAATATCCCTACCTTTAATCGTCAAATAATACTCCCCATATTCAGATGTAGAACCGATAACCATTCCTTCTAAACCACCATCAAGATAAAGATCAATAATTTTGGCAAAATCAACGGCTTTATCAAAAACGGGTTTATCATTCTTTCCTTCTGCATATAAAGTAAAAATTTTCTTATCATTTACAAAAATAGCTGCCACCTCTCCAGTTGCAGTATAAGCTTGCTCAACAAAAACAATATCACTTACCTTTTCTGTTTTTATTTCTTTCTTCTCATTTATTAATAAAATTTCTTTCAAATTGCTAATCCACTGATTGGCTAAATATTTAACCTCAATATCCATTAGATAAGCATCTTCATTAATTGGAATAATAATCCTATCTAGAATAGTAATCACTTTTTTATTTTTAAAAGTTTCAATTTTAATATCGTCAGCTGTTAGGATTTCAAATTTCATAATTTCAGACAATTTATATACTAATTCAGAAACTCTATCATAAGGAGTTTCTCCTTTAATCTCTGCATAAAAACGCAAAACAAGATCGTCATTAAATAACAAGTCAGAAGAATCACCACTAAAACTTGAAATCCCCTCTCTAATTTTAAAATTAGGATGAATTCTAGTATAGTCGTAAAAGTTTAGAGTATCTGTAATTTCAGTCTGCCCAAATCTAAAAAATAAAGATATCTGATGGGTTCCAATAGTATCTTCTATTTCAAAAGGAAAAGACAACGAATAATCAATGCCAAGGTCTATGGTGGCAAACATCTCTTTCTCAAAAAATGAACAACCTAAAGAAGCCTCGTAATCATTCATCCCCCCTCTAACTTTAAAAACATCTGTTAAGCCCCATTCTAAACCAAGGTATTTTGCAATTTTATTAGATTCATCGCCACCCCAATATTGATCACGATAAGAAATATCAAAAGGAATAGTCAATCTATCATAATTAAAAGCAACACCTAAACGATAATCTGCAGGGATAATATCCTTATCTTTTAAACCAATATCAGGTCGATTAACATTATTAGCACTCGCACCTACTGAAAAGTATTCAAAATCATATAGAAGTCCAAAATTTATAGCATAAGCATCTTTCTTCGTCCCATGAGCAAAAACTGGATCATTAGCATCAGAAGTATATTGGTCTACATTTTTATACCCATGCTCTAAAAAAGCAACGCCTATACCAGCACTAAGGTTAGGCAAAATCATCATACCATAATTCAATCCAAGATAATCTTCAAAATAAAGATCTCTATCTGCGAACTGATAATAATTAAGAGCAATCGTGCCAATATCTAAAGGCTGAATAAAGGAAAGGTAATTTGTAGCTAAACTTACACCATCAAGACTGCTATAAATATCTGCATGTAAAAAATATAACTCGGAAAAATTAACATGAGCAAGACCTGCGACATTATAAAGAATGGCACCACTATCATTACTAACAGCAGTATACGCATGCCCCATCCCTCGTGCACGCGTATTCCAAGCACGCTGTCCATTAAAAGCCGCCTGAAGTATTGTAAAATTAAATATAAATAATAAAAATATTAGTCTTTTTAACATATCTAACCCTTATTTAGTTTCTTATTAAAAACTACTTAGCAATAGCCAAAGTACCAGAAACAGTTTCTACTTTGCCTTTTATATTCACTTTAAACTGATATATATATATTCCACTCTCAACAACTCTTCCTGACTCATCTCTCCCATCCCATTCATATGGAAGAGTAGAAACTTTACGGACTAAACGACCATTAATATCCATAATCTTAATAGAAGGTAAATCAGTTTCTAGATTTGCAAACTCAACTTTATCATTAAAGCCATCACCATTAGGCGTGATTATTCGCCCCAAAGGTCTAAATGATTCTTTAGTCAAATCTACATAAAAAATAGCAAATAAAGAAAAATGCATCGTTTGAAAGGTAATGGAATTATTTGCAGGATCCACAGTTCCACCCACTATCTCCCAGGCTTCATTAAGTTCATTCCAGTAAAATACCCTTAAATTTTTTTCATTATATGTTGTTGTATTTCCTCCAACATTAATATATCCGTCATTATCTTCATCAGGATATGCAATTCTAATAGTTATTGGCTCATCAAATTTTGTAATATTTTGAGATGTTGAAAATTCATACTGTGCTAAAATAATATCATCACTACTCTTATTTTGATAAGAAAGAAGTTGCGTAGCAGTAAAGTAATCCGAACCATCTGCTGTTGAAAAAGCATTTGGAGGAACAACAACCCTCAAATTTGAGACCTTATTATGTCCACTATTAAAACTTAAAATACCTCCGATAGAACTTTCAATATTTGCAGTAGCAGATAAGTTAATATCAACATTTTGTAACGTAGCTGTACTAAAGTTATGATAATCATCAGAATTATCATCTAATGATTCTGGGAAATACTTAATATCAGAACCAGCAATAACCTTCATAGCATAAGTTAACTCACCTGCAACAGAAAGATAATCAGAAGGTATTCCGAAAGAAACAACATAATCATGACCTGTCTCCTGTAATACTGTAGCCGTTATCTCCTTAAGGTCCTTATCATTTAATCTATACTTTATTTTTACAACAGGAGCCTCATATCTACTAAAAATATATGATTTCAAAACTATTGTATTACCTAAACCATTAATTTCCGAAATAGGCTCGTGTTGAACTTCCATCTCTTCAACATTCCCAATGAAGACACTGCAATTAATAGTCTTTTGTGATTGGGAAGTAAAAGCTGTAAAGAAACAAGTTAGCAATAATAATAAAACAGTTGATATTAATTTTTTATTCATAACTTAACCTTAATTTTTTTTAACATTTTTTGGTCTTCCATAACTATTTCGAGCTTGACTGCTGAAGTATCAAAATTTAAACCAGATAAATAACTTTGAAACTTCCTTTCTTCCTTAGGATATATAGGTTTTTTATCAAAAAACCTAATGACTTGTCCACTCCCATTAATAATTCTTATTTTTGGTCTTAAATGTATTCTGCCCCTATTTTTTAAAATTAACTCCAAATAAAAACGATCGCCCTTTTTAAAAACATTAATATTTTTAAATTTTATGTTATTTATATTAGGTTTTAAAGACTTTTTTCTAATATAAATAGGAATCGTATATACCTCACTAAAAAAAGAATTTTGCTTAGAGAAAGATACAGTGAAAGCAATTTCTCTTTTCATTCTTTTAGGGAGATTAAATTTATAATAAATCTCTTTACCTTTGTTTTCAATTTCAAAAAACTTTACTAAATCTTGATCAGAATATTTATCTCTAATAACAACATTCAAATTATCTTCAGACAAAATAAACTTATCAGATATATAGCTATCCTCAGGTTCTACCTCAAAAAAAATAGGTTTTGCAGGTGTAATATAAACCTCAGAGAATAAAAAACCAACACTGAACAAAATAAAGAACATAGAAAATATTTTTTTCATTAATCGATATATCTCTCTAGCACCAACTCAGTTTTATATGTCGAAGATGAGTCTGCATTCGTAAAATCTCCTGCAATATAAAGATAAAAAGTATCAGCAAAGACATCATTATCTGTCTCCTCTATTGCGTAAATTTGATAGTCTTGTCCTCCAGAAGCAAAATGAAATCCTTTATCACTATCAAAAATATTAACGGTGCTTGAGTTTTCTTCTGTATCAGGGTTATCCAAATGATCCAAGAACCAGTGCCAAGGATAAAATTCAGAATTTGTCCCTGTAGAAAGATAGATATCTTCAGAATCTATTAGAAAATTTTCAAAAATAGTTAAATCTTCCAGTAAATACTTTTCTGAAGAAACTAACCAAGCCATAGGAAGAGGTTTTTCCAGTGTTGGCAAAGCATCTTCCTCCTCTTTAATTAAACCAGCAGGATTGCTACCACCCGCATATATGCTAGTATTATTGGTGTAAATTCTAAGCCCCCAACTACTTTCATATGTATAATCAACAGACTCTACTTTAACATATTGATTGGATACAACCCAATCAGTAGGAAGAGTGCTTATAGTCCAAGTCATTTCAGTAGGAACATCTCCCACCTCACTATGATTTGCCAATATCGTATTAAAAACTGGCTCTGGAGGATATACAGAAGAGACCCATTTTATATTATTTACCATTACATTATGAGAACCTATCTCCCCTACAACATTTAAAGAAAACGGAATCATTATTTTACTAAAATCTAAAGTAGCATCCCTAGATTTAAAATCCTGTAAAGGAATCATTATTAACTGCCAAGAATTAATATCTGGGTTAATATAAATTTCAGATAGCGAAATCTTCGCATTGTGAGAATCAGACATTCCTTCACTCTTAATAGATATTTCAACATCAACATCTGTTTTAATATAAAACCTTAAAAAACTAGTAGAGACACTAGCAAAAGTTGACAGGTCTCTAGGTGATTCAGTAATATAAAATCCAGCCCAATTCGATAATGCAGTTAAGGTACAATCCATATCTAAAGATGCCCCCCCTCCATTATCTGGACCATCTAATTCGGGTATTGAAGATACGGAAATAGTATTTCCTGTACTAGTGCCATATTCTAAGTCTTGAGTAGCATAGTTCAACTCGCCTTTATTAACGAATTCTGAATAAATTTTAAACTCAGAATTCATATCCGGAAAATCTTCAACTGTAATAGTTATTTGATTCTGAAGATTTACCCACTCCCCTTTCAGCGTATCTGTACTATTAGCACCATTGCCTCTTTCTGAATCCCAAATGCCTGTCGAAACTTCCACGATATAAGTCCCGACCTTATCTGCTCTAAAATAGGCAGAGTAAGCATTTGTATCACATTGAGCAGAATGATCACTTGGTCCTGAAATAATATTCCAAGCAGGTAATGGCATAACAGAAAGATCCCCACCAGAGGTAACAGCATCCACAGAGATCAGAAGAGATGAAGAAGTATGCGTAATAGGATTTGTAGTCGAAAATAAAATCTCACTAGGTATTTCCTCAAAAAACACCCAGTTATCCGCATATAAATTCCCTCCTCTTGCAGTAATATGAAAAGAGGTAATAGCTGAAAAGTCGAGATCCTCACCATCACGATCCCTATGATCAGTACCATATTGAAGATATATAAAGTCCGTAGTAGAGATAACAATTGTATTCCACTGATCGAGTTCAGCTCCTTCTGAAGTAATTATTTCAGTTGGATCTAGAGAGTCCTCATAATTTTTTCTTAATAGGAATGGTTGATAACTTCTCTCACTCAACAAGTTTTCACTTGCAAGCCCTACATAAAAATAATTCCCAAAAAACTCATCTTGTTCTGCTTCATTTTCGTTCAGTCTATAGCTAAACATCATATACTTATAGTCACTCAAATCTTTTGCCCTATTCATAATTCCCTTGCTTGAATTATTATAAGCTAAAGAATAATAAGCCTTTGTCTCACCCCCTCCAAAAGTAGTAATAAATGCAAGAATACTATCTCCCTCAAACCTTTCCTCATCTATAATAGGCTTCAAGACACTATTATCAGCAAAAAGATAAACGGCATCTGAGCTTGGATTCGTATTACTGTTTGCAATAATTGTAGCTCCTTCATAGTGATCAGAAAAAACACCATATACAGTACTTATATCAGTAATAGCATCAATATATCCTGCAGTAAGAAATGTCAATGGAAGGAAGAAAAAAAGCAGTATAATAAATGGACGCTTCATTTAAAAAATTCTCCTAAATTTTATATTTAACTTATGATAATATATTTCACTCATCAAATCAAGTACTATAAAAACAACAAAATATTTCAGACAAATTAATACCAGAAATTATTTTATTTTGATATGTACTAACAATATCTTTAACTGCTTGACGCATTTCATTACTACTAATTCCATTATTTAAAGATAAGTAAGCCTCAATCAAAGCAGCAAGTTTATCAGCCACCTTAACTAGATCTCCATCACGCTGAGACTTGTTTATTATTTTATTAAAAAATTCGTCCCCTGTAAATTGTTTTAAATCATTTGCTAAAAAAATGGGTATATTATCATAAATATTACCCATTTCCTCTTGTTCAAATTTTTTGATAAACTCATCTAGCCCTGTTACAGAAGTTTTAACGGGACTAATAATATCTCTTGTTAAAACCTCTGGCAAGTCATGAAAAAGTCCGGTAAAAAAATTATTAAATATCCGACCATTGTCTGCACCTATTTCTAACGAAAAAAAATAGGAAATAATAGCTACAATCAGCATGTGACCAAGTACACTTGTCTTGGGAACACGGTAAAGATGGTTCCATCTAATTTGGTATCTAAGCTCTGCACATAAGTTCAAAAAATTTCGTAAATTTATAGAAAAAGCTAACTCTTTCATCGAGAATAATTGCTTGAATGACTGTTCACGCTTAATAAGGTCAGAACTAATTTCTTGAATCTGAGAACCACGATGGTTATAAGTAGAAATAATTTGAAACTCCCACTTAGTAGATAAAAAATGTGCAGCTTTCAAAATTTTTTTATTAATATCAAATTTTTGGAGATTAGTCACATCATCATAAATATAACCTTTAAACCGTAATAAAAATTGCCCCCCATCTATCTCTGAAATATAGCTGGATATTTTTTCTAGAATAAAATTATTAAGCTCTATATATTTTTCTTTATCTTGTTTAATTTTATAAAAAAGGCTGGGCTTCATATCCGTAAGAGCTATTCTCTGCAAAAATTCAAAAATACCTTTTTCAATAATTTGTGACCAATCAATATCTGCTCCATTGTTTTCTTCAATTTTAGCCAGAGTATAAGCAATTATCATTTTATGTGCTTGCTTATCTAACTCATATAAATCTATTGGTCTTAAATGGTCATTCCAACGCTGCATGTAAGCAGACCTATAAATAAAAAGTAAAAAATCCTTCTTCAACATAATTCACCTTGTCCCAATAATGAGTATAGATAACTCTGTTTCAAAAAAACAACTCAATACCTCATATCTATACTTTATAATCTATAATTATCTTTCCATTCAGGTGATCAATCTCATGCTGTACAGCAATCGCCTCTAATCCATGAAATAATTTAATTTCTTCTTGATTATTTTCATTTAAGCCTGAGACTAAAACTTCATTAGCACGTTGAATTTTAACAGATTCATTAGGAACACTTAGACAACACTCTGCTATTGATATCTCTCCTTTCTTGATAAGAATCTTAGGGTTGCCAAGTTTAATCAAGTTTCCTTTCCCAATATCTACAATAATCAACTGTTTTAAAATCCCCACTTGCACAGCTGCAATCCCAATCCCCTTATTTGCACGCATAGTATCCAACATATTTTTTAAGTCTTTTTTTTCACCATAGCCCATATTATCAATAACTTTAGATTCTTTAGCTAAAAATTTGTTAGGATATTTCACTATATCTAGAATCATTCTTTTCCTCTTCTTAAAACCGTACTTTTTTCATTAATAGGTTTAATCTTTTCTTTTTTTACATCATATACACTTTCAACCTTAATACCAAGTTTTTCAATACTTAAAAAACATTTTTTAATTTCATTAATCTCACTTTCAGTTATGGGACTAACTTTAGAGGGACGAAAGGGGGCATTAAGATGGACACGATCAGGAGCAATATTTTTTACCAGCTCAATAGTTTTTTGCAAATCATATTCCCCATTAGCAACAAACATTATTTGTAGCTCAAGTTCCCCTTTAAATACTTTACGAAAGGATTTAAGCCCTTCATAAATATCAAGAAATTGAATCAATGGATCAGGATTATTAATTTTTTTTAAATATTCTGGCGAGCAAGCATCAAATTTGACCATCACAATATCAAGATCTTTAATCTCAGTTTGTAACTTGGAAGAAGAAAGTAACGAAGAATTAGTAATTAAAGCCATTTTTTTATTTTTTAACTGATCAATATTTTTTATCTCAAAAATAACCTCACCAAGATTAGCTGCAAGAGTCGGCTCTCCACGACCTGAAAATGTTAAAACATCTAGCCCTAGCTTATCATCAATATTTTTTAACTCCTCAATAACATCTTCAGTTTTAACAAAAATTTTTCGCTCACTTATAAAATTTTTAGTCTCTCCTATCTGACAATATGTGCAATCAAAATTACATGATTTAGCCTTAGTAGAAATAAGGTCAATACCAAGTGATCTACCAAGCCTCCAAGAAAAAACCGGTCCATATAAATATTTAAAAATCATTTTTATACCCTCTAAAAACTAACAAAATATCAGCTTTATTCTTTTATTCTGAAAAAAATCACGACCGTATTGCTCAATCATCAAAATTTTCTTCATATTTAGTTTTTTATTATAACATATTGCAATATCAGCCATGGATAAAGCAACCTATCTATTTTACTATGTTAACACTCATTTTTATAATAAATATAAAAAATAAAATACCTCTTGCATACTTTTATTTGAGATGAACAATCGTATCCTTTGAAGCAAGTGACTTATTCGGATAATCTAAACTGAAATGCAAGCCTCTTGATTCTTTTCTCTTTTTTGCAGATTCTATAATTATATGTGCAATATTAGCAAGATTTCTGACTTCTAAAAGTGGTGCAGTCACTGTAAAGTTCCAGTAATACTCCTGAATTTCTTTGAGTAAAATATCTATCCGCCGTCCCGCACGCTCAAGTCGCTTTTTTGAGCGTACAATCCCAACATAATTCCACATAAGGCGTCTAATCTCTTCCCAGTTATGCCTAATCATTACAAGTTCATGGCTATCTACTGCTCTATCACTATTCCACTCTTCGATCTCAGTATTTTCTATGCCCTGATACGATTTCTTTATGTAATCCGTTGTTGCTTTAGCAAAATAAACAGCCTCAAGAAGTGAGTTACTCGCCAAACGGTTTGCTCCATGTAACCCCGTACAAGCAACCTCTCCTATTGCAAACAAATTCCTAATATTCGTTCGTCCATATAAATCTGTCTTCACACCTCCACAGGTATAATGAGCAGCAGGAACCACAGGAATAGGGGTCTTCGTAATATCAATACCAAATTTTAAACATTTCTTAAAAATATTAGGAAACCGTTTTTTAATAAAATAAGAATCTTTAAATGAAATATCTAAAAAAACACATGAAAGACCTAAACTTTTCATCTCAAAATCAATAGCACGCGCAACTACATCACGAGGAGCTAATTCTTCAAGTTCATGATATTTATACATAAACCTCGAACCATCAGGAAGCTTTAAAAGAGCGCCTTCTCCACGCAATGCCTCTGAGACTAAAAATGATTTAGCTTTGAAATGATAAAGACAGGTAGGATGAAACTGCATAAACTCCATATTAGATATTGTCGCCCCTACACGGTATGCCATAGCAACACCATCGCCTGAAGCAATATCAGGATTGCTTGTGTAGAGATAAACCTTACCAGAGCCTCCACTTGCCAAAATCACAACCCCTGCCCTAAAAGTTTTTACCTGAGAAGTCTTTCTATCTAAAACATACGCACCATAACACTTTTTATCAGTAGTAATTAGATTAACGGCCATATGATGTTCAAAAATATCTACATTCTGGCGTAATCTTAAATTTCCCACCAAAGTATTTTCTATTTCTCTACCAGTGACATCATCTTTATGAAAAACCCTGCGCTTCATATGTCCACCCTCTATATTAAGATCATACATATTTTTATCATGCTCAAAGCGAGTAAACTCTACCCCCCAATCAATGAGGTCTTGAATCAGGTTTGGACCATCTTCTAGCACTTTTTCTACAACATTTTTTTTGCAAAGACCATCACCCGCCAACATCGTATCCTTAATATGAGAAGAAAAAGAATCCGTTGGGAGTGAAACTGCCGCAATCCCTCCTTGAGCATAAAGTGTAGCACCTTCATTAAGTTCAGCTTTAGCAATAATTCCAACCTTTAATTTTTCAGGAATACGCAAAGCGGCACTTATCCCAGCAAGACCTGATCCTATTATTAAAATATCTTTCGTAACTTCTTTCATAAATATTCACCATTAAAAATAAAATACCTCAAATTAATATCCTTTTAGCTCCTGCTCTGTCTGGCGCTTAATATCTGCTTCCTTTTTAACCTGTTTTTTATCATACAGTTTCTTTCCTTTAACAACTGCAATCTCAATTTTTACAAAATTATGCTTGCTAAAAAACACCTTAAGAGGAACGATAGAAACACCCTGTGTGGCTACTTTTTCTTGTAATTTTTTGCTTTCTCTTTTATGAAGCAAGAGCTTCCGACTGCGTGTTTCATCATAGTGCTCATGAAAATAATTTTTATCATACTTGGCAATATGAGTATTGACTAAAAAAGCTTCACTACTTTTAAATTTAACATGGCTGTCTTTTAGATTAATCCGCCCTGCTCTTATAGATTTAACCTCACATCCTAAAAGAACAATTCCAGCAATATATTTTTCTAAAATAAAATAATCATGAAATGCTTTTTTATTGACTGTTACTTTCATTTTCACCTTTACTTGTATTAATTATAGAAATAAAATAAGTTCCTACGGTCAGTTATCTCAGTAAATTTCTATAATAAATATCCACTCCATCAGGAACAAGATATTTGATACTTTCTTTATTTTTTATTTTATTACGAATTATAGTAGATGAAATATCTATATTAACATCGTTAAAAAAAACAATATTTTCATGATCTATTCTAGGGGTTTCATTCGGTCTCCTCACAACAATAAATCTACACATATCTAATAACTTCAAACCTTTTTTCCAACTATCTAAATTATTTAAAGAATCCATCCCCATAATAAAAAATATTTCATCCTCTTGGTATTTTACTAAAAAATGCTCAATTGTTTGATAAGAATAACGGTAATCCCCCAGCATTTCCAAAGGAGATATGAAAAATTTTGGATTATTAGATATAGCAATAGCAACCATATTATAACGATTCTCTTTTGGCAAAAGATCAACATTTTTATGTGATGGCTCACCTGCAGTCAAAAAAATAATTTTATCAAGTTCAAATTGGTCTAAAACAGCTTGAGAAATAATGAGATGTCCATTATGAATCGGATTAAAAGTTCCACCAAATAAACCAATTTTCATAGAAAATTCCTTTTAATTAATGCCAAAAATATCAAGTTTCATTCTTTACATTCATAGACTATTTTCGGATATTCCCCTGTCCATAAATTATAAATTTATAGCTAGTTAATTCTCTTATCCCCATGGGACCTCTCGCATGTAATTTCTGTGTTGAAATACCCACTTCAGCGCCCAAACCAAATTGCCCTCCATCTGTAAATCTAGTTGAAGCATTATGATAAACACTTGAAGCATCTACTTCCAGTAAAAAGCGTTCTGCCGCTTCTTTATCATCTGTCACAATAGCTTCTGAGTGACCTGTACCATGCTTCCTAATATGCTCAATAGCTGCCATCAGGCTACCTACAACACGAATAGAAATAATCAAATCTAAATATTCTGCATTCCAATCATCTTGCGTTGCATGCTTAATATCACTCAAAATCTTTCGTGTTTTTTCGTCACCTCTAATTTCAACGCCACTTTCTTTAAAGTTCTTGGCAATTAAAGGTAAAAAAGTTTTTGCAATATCTTCATGCACAAGTAAAGTTTCCATTGCATTACAAACACCTGGACGCTGAACTTTAGCATTAAAAGCAATATCCGTAGCCATTTTAATATTAGCATGCTTATCAACATATGTATGACAGAGACCTTTCCCATGCCGAATAACAGGAACTTTAGACACTTTGACAATAGCATCAATCATGTTCTTACTACCCCTTGGAATAATCACATCAATCAAAGAATCTAACTGCAACAGCTCTTTTATTGCCTCACGATCAGAAGTTGCAATAAATTGGATAGCACCTGCTGGCAATCCTTTTTCCATAGCTGCTTCTATCGCAATTTTAGATAAAACCATATTTGAATCCAAAGCCTCAGAACCACCCTTAAGGACTACAGCATTCCCAGATTTAATACATAAGGCAATTGTATCAATTGTTACATTTGGCCTTGCTTCATAAATCATACCAACTACACCTAAAGGAACACGCTTTTTCTTAATTAAAAGCCCCTCCACCGTCGTATGAGTAGATATCTCCTCCCCAATCGGATCATCAAGGTCTGCCACATCACGCACAGCCTTTGCAATCTCTTTAATTCTATCTTCTGTCAAAACCAAACGATCCACTAAAGAACTCGAAAGCCCCGCCTCTTTTGCCGCAAGGACATCAATCTCATTTCTAAATAAAATATCCTCAATCTTATCCTCTAAACTATCCGCTATCGCATACAAAATATTATTCCGATTATCATTGGAAAGCGAGACCATTTTAAAAGCAGCATTTTTGGCATTAATAGCTTGTTTTCTTAAATCATTTTTAAGTTCCATTTATTTCTCCTCTATATTAAAGACATCGCATGCCTCTCTCTATATAACATATATAAATATAAACAAATGTTAGTCAATAATAAAATAAAAATACCTCCAAGCCCATTAACTGCAATCAACCACTGTGGAGCTCCCACTACATAAAAAGTTGCCAAGGCATAAGTAGAATTAAAAACACCAACAAAAATTGCAGGATAAATAATAGAATCTGAAAGTTTCCTAATCAGCATTAAAATCGGAGAAAGTAAAAGCCAAACGATAACCAAGTAGAAATCACCATAGCCAATTAAAACTAAAAATAAATAAAACAAACTATGCCATAAACCAATCTCAATACTAGCAGCCCAAAAACTTTTATCTTTCAGCTCATTATATAAAAATCCACGCCAACCAATTTCTTGAAAATAAGCAAAAATAGTTCCTGTTGTAACTCCAACAATAATACCAATAAATACATTTAAAATCCAAAAAAAATTAATATCAAAATCTTTAGTGAATTTTGTCATTACAGCAAACTGCTGAGAAGAAAAGATACTCCCATATTTCTCAAGTAAAACCCCTTGATCATTAGAAAAATATGTGATCGGCAACAAAATATCAAAAGTAAAAATTAATAATTCTAAACCCAACAAAAAATAAATAACCAATAAAAAATTAGCATTAAACTTAAAATTATAAAAATCTTTTTGCCAGAATTTCTCACCATAGCTAACTTTTATAATAAAAACTGCAAGCAAAGGAATAAAAGAATAAAAATTAAATGCAAAAAATGAGGCATTTTTATCAAGCCGAATCCCAAAAAAATAAAAAATACTACAAATAAATGCCAAAATAAAAAAAACAATCAATAAATAAAAAAATTTTTTATTCTTTTTAAACATTCTAATATATTCTATACTCCAATATTATAACTTGTACCTTGCTAAATACCAATTGACCGTCTGCTCTAACCCTTGCTCAAATGAAACACTTTGTCTCCAATTAAGCTCTTTTTTTATACGCGAACTATCAATAGCATAACGCCTATCATGACCCGGTCTATCTTTCACAAAAGTAAGCAATTTTTTATAATAGTCTGTATCTTTCCCCAAAATCTGAGCAACCTTTTCACATAAAAAATTAATTAACTCAATATTAGCCCACTCATTATCTCCACCAATATTATATTTTCTATTCAATGTTCCTTTTTTTAAAATATGCCAAATAGCACTCACATGGTCATCCACAAATAACCAGTCACGAACATTCTTTCCATCTCCATAAATCGGTAAGTCTTTTTCATTAATAATATTAGTAATCATCAAAGGAATCAATTTTTCTATATTTTGATAAGGACCATAATTATTTGAACAATTAGAAAGTGTTGTAGGCAAGTTAAAGGTATGAGCATATGCATTTACAAAATGGTCAGCCCCAGCTTTTGATGCCGAATAAGGACTATGCGGGTCATAAGCCATCTCTTCTGTAAAATAACCTGTTTCGCCGAGAGAGCCATAAACCTCATCAGTAGAGATATGATGAAATAATACATCCTCTCTCTCTTTCCAATATTTCTTTGCACAGTCAAGTAAAATAAAAGTACCTAAAACATTCGTTTTAACAAATCTCTCAGGAGAAACAATAGACTGATCAACATGTGATTCTGCAGCGAAATGAACAATCGTATCAATCTCATATTTATTTAATATCTTATAAACTTTAGCATTATCACAGATATCACCTTGCTCAAAAAAGTAGTTAGAAACATATTTTCGTTCCATCTCTTGCAAATGATCCAAACAAGCAGCATAAGTTAGTTTATCTAAGTTAACTATACGTCCATTAAAATCTGTCATTTCAAAAGAATAGCGAATAAAATTAGAACCTATGAAGCCAGCACCTCCTGTTACTAAAATATTCTTTAATTTTCGCACTATTTATCCACCTATAAAAATATTAAAAGACTTATAAATATCTAGATAAAATATCCCCCATAAAAGAAAAGAAACTAGAAAGATATAAAAACTTTTTAATTTATACAAAACCAATTATTAATATATTAAATACTTTTAACTTTCAACCCCATTTTTTATAACAAAAAATAAACCTATCATAATCCAAAAAATACTAGAAAAATATGGACAAATTAACCCAGGCATAAAAAAGGCATTCACTAAAATATAAACTAGAGATAAAATAATAATTAATATATATATTTTCAATTCAAAACTAATAGGTTTGTTTAACATAAGAATGGCATCCTTAAAAATTAGATATAAAAACCAACAATATACGCCAAAACCAACAAACCCTGTCATAAATAAAATATAAATAAATGAATTATGTGGATCTTGCCAACCATCTTTAGACCAATCTCCCCCCCAAATAACATCGTCAGGCAAAACACCTCTATTCTTTAAAATATTATTATACTCTAAAAATTCAGGATAATATTTCCGACCAAAACCATAGCCTAAAATAGGACTCTTCATTACCTCTTTCAAGTAAAATTCCCAAGTATACAATCGCCAATAAATATTAGCAACACGAAAATTATGATATCTTTTAAAATATTTTTCATTTTTAGCATTAAACAAATATTTTTGACTATCAATATCTTTATCTAATTCTTTATAGAATTTAATTACCTTACTTTTATGTTCTTTAATCTTCTGCTCTTGCTGATCTAAAAATAATAAAATATCATAATCAATACCTCCCTCTAAAGAATAATTAAATGAAGGCATAGTGATCTCGCTTGGTAGCTCTATGTTCTCTGAAGAACTCAATGTATTAAAAATTTTCCGTTTATACTTTTTTATCTCATCAACCTTCCCTTTTTTTACCTGAGAAAAACTAATGAAAGTTTTAGCTTCAAGAAAAGAGGATAAAAACTTGTTTTTTGAAACAAAAAAACTAAGCAGTAAAAATAACAATAACATTAAAGATAGAGGAAGAAATATAAATCTTTTACGAATATGAAGCCCTGAACCCATAAAAAAAATCAAAACAAAAAAAGCTAATAATGCAACAATATTTCCTATCCAACTTGAGCGTGATTGAGTTTGAAAAAAAATTACATAAAAAAAGAAAAAACTAGTTAAAAAAGTTAAACCCCATTTTAAAAAATTTTTCTTAAAATAAAATCCCTTACATAAAATAATAATAAGAGCAATAGAGGAATAAAAATAAGCATATGGGGCTCCATATAAAAAGTTAAAAACTGCAAAAATAACCATAATAAAAAATATATATTTTAATTTACTTATATTAACAATGAAAATATTAATAAAAACGGTAAAAAACGCATAATAAAAAATAGAAGCATGCCGTATTACAAAAATTTTATCATCATATAAAAGCCATCCTTTATAAAAAGAAAGAAAAAAAAGTATTGTAAGTAGAATAAATTGCTTTTTATAAGGAATTTTCTTTATTATTTCCTTATTCTTAAAGCATTTGAAAACAGATAAAAATGAAAAAATAATAAGGAAAATCTCAATAAAATAAATTTTAATAAAACCTATATCAATATAGATATATTTTATTCCTCGCGAGAATAAAAATATTCCAGCAATCATGAAACAAAGGGAAAAAAGAAAAATATTATTTATATTAAAATATCTTAAAAATTTATTCATAACTTAAACTCCCCTCATAACATTTATTAAATTTTTGATGAATATCTTTTTAGTAAATTTATTATAAAAAATATCCTTACTATTCTTTGAAAACCTTGAATACAAATCTTTATTTTCATAAAGACTTAAAATTTTTAGCCTCATTTTCTCTTGCTCAAAAATGTTAAATATATAACCATTTTCTTTATCAACAACTGTTTCTTTAATACAGCCTTTATCCATAGCTATTATTGGTAATCCTGCAGACATAGCCTCTAAAATGACTAAAGGTTGCCCCTCAAATTTATATTGTGTTGGCATACAAAAAATACTAGATTTTAAAATTAGCTCATCTTTAGTTTTTCCTGAGACCCTACCAGTAAAAATAATATTTCTTTCTAAAAAATAGGTTCGACAAAACTCTACCGCTTTTTTATTATCGTCAACAGACTGCCACTCTCCTGCACAGATAAAGCGAATATTAGGGTGTGTTCCTATGATATCTTTAGCTAAATCTAAAAACCGAAACACACCTTTTTCATGATTTAAGTTACTTAAAAATAAAACATCAAAAGAGTCTTTATCTATTATATTATTGCCGTACTTATCCTCTACTCCATTAGGAACAACAAAAATTTTATTTTCATTTATAAATGGCTTAAAATGCTCTCTTAAACACTCGCCTAGAACAATTGCTTTTTCAATAGTGCTCAGTGTGTATTTTATGAGAATCTTATTCAAAAAAATTGTATTTTCATAAAAATACTTAAAATAGCCTCCATGTAAATGTACTATAATTTTTTTTCGAAAAATTTTAGCTGGAATTAAAAAAAGAGAATCCCGCAAATATCCTAAAAAATTTTGTGAGATAGGAATGTATATTATCTCTGGATTCTTAAGTAGTAATATCCAGACAAACTCAAAAAAGTGCTTTAATGCAAGAAAAATATTAATAATATCTAAATTCCCAATATTCTCAACAGATCTTCTATCCGCAGTATCTAAATGCAAAACCTCAAACTCATCATTAAATGCTTTAGAGTTAAGAATATTTTTAGTAACAACACTCATTCCATTATATGGTGGTGGTGTAGGACCGACTATCAAAACTTTTTTTTTCATATTTACCCCAAAATATCATGCAAATGTAGCATTCCAATAACTTTTCTTTCTTTATTTAAAACTGGTAAAATAGAAATAGGCTTTTTGCGCTTCTCCATAAATTCAAGTGCATCATAAGCATTATCCGTATCAAAAACATAATTCGGGTTTTTATTCATAATATCGGCAATATTAAGCTTATAAATGTCTTTTTTTTCAATAAAAACATGCCTAATATCAAAATCAGTTATAAGTCCTTTTAAATTATTTTCATCATCAATGACAGAAAGTGCTCCCGCCATTTTTGCACTTAAAAATGCAAACATATTTTCTATGCTATCATTAATATTAATAACAGGATTTTCTCTCCCTTTTTTCATCACATCTTCCACCTTAAGTAAAAGCTTACGACCAAGCTCCCCACCTGGATGAAAAAGAGCAAAATGTTTAGACTCAAAACCTCGAAGCTTCATCAATGTCACAGCTAAAGCATCACCAATAACCAAAGCAGCAGTTGTACTAGAAGTAGGAGCAAGGTTCAATGGACAAGCTTCTTTTTCTATTGGCATATATAGCAATAAATTAGCTACTTCTGCGAGCTTTGAATCCGCATTAGCAGTAAGAGCTACGATTTTAGCCCCTATTTTTTTAACAACCGTTAAAGGATCTAAAACTTCTCTTGAAGAGCCTGACTTACTGATTACAAGGACAATATCATTTTTAGCGACAATACCAAGATCACCATGAATAGCCTCAGTTGGATGCAAAAAAAATGCAGGAGTCCCCGTAGAAATCATCGTGGCAACAATCTTCTGACCAATTATACCTGATTTACCAACTCCTAAAACAATCAATTTACCCGTTGATTTTTCGATCATCTTAATAAATTTTTCATAACTTATATCAATAACTTTTTCAATATCTTGAAGTACTGAAATTTCAGAATTTAAAACACTTTGAATCTCTTTGATAATATTCATCAACTTTGCGCCACCTTTTCTATTTTACTATAAATCCCCGCAAAAACGCATCCTAAAATTGACCAAAACATCATAGCAACTTCATTGTCAGCAAAAGCATATTCTGTTACATTAAAAACAACAAAAACAATAATAAACCCAGCCCCGCCTAACGCAAGAGCCTTTACATAAGGGTCCTTCCCCCGTAAATAGTGTATTAAAAAAAATAACCAGTATCCAAATAACATCAGAGCAAAAACTAAACTAGCAGGCACCCCACGATCAACTGCAATCTGAATATATGAATTATGTAAATGACCTTGATTAGGTTTAGCCCCTTTTACAGTATAGAAGTCATACACAAAAATCATACACTTAGGCCCTACTCCAAAAAAAATATTCTCCTTAATAATATTCAACCCTGTTTGCCACATTTTAATTCTATCTGAGTTACTAGAAAATGAAAGAGAGGTTACTCTACTTAAGATACTACGCTTAGAACGAACTATCTTTTGAGTAGAAAGGCTTGCTTCAGTTTTTTTTATACTTGCTGACTCAGAAATATTATATAAGGCAACTGGCTTATTTGTATTTTTTATAAGTGTATTAGGTAAAAAGACAAAAAAGAATATAAAAAAAAGAACACCTAAAAAATAAAGATAAAACTGTTTATTTCTAATATTGACTAATAAAAACAGTAAAAAGGCAAAAAGAGAAAGCCACACACCTCTAGTATATGTAAAAATAATTGATAGAAATATCAAACATAAAAAAATCACCTTAAAACTAAATTTTTCCTCACAATATTTATAGTAATAAAGAGGAAGCAAAAAAGAAAAACCAGAAACCATTAACTCTGCATATGTAATATGCATTGACTGTGTTCCTTGGATACGACCATCATTGAGACTCAAAAAATCAATTATATTAGGAGATATATTCTTTAAAAAAAATAAGTACTCAGGAATATAAATATAAGCATAAAAATTATTTATACCTAAAAAATATTGTAGCAATCCAAAACACCCTGAGATGGCTAGACCTATAAAAAAATATTTAACAAACTTCTTACTTAAGCCAATATTATCTTTCATATGATAAATAAATATGAACATAATAAATATCTGACCAACTTTTTTCAACTCTTTGACAGATTCTAGTGGATTTATTGCAAAAATAATAGATAGAAAAGTTAAAAATATAAATAGATATAAAGGATAATGCACCTTTTGTTTAAATATCCAGAAGTCGGGATTTTTAATAAACTGGAACAATGTTATCATAAATAAAAGCATCCAAAATATGGTAGAAAGTGCACCACTAAGAGGCAATGAAATAGCCAAAGCTAAAAATAAAGCTTCTGTATAATTAAAACTTAAAAGTTTCATCATAATAAGGTCCTCGTTTTTTCAAAAGAAATATTTTTTAGTTTATA
This sequence comes from bacterium, assembly GCA_024222485.1. Classification (GTDB taxonomy): domain Bacteria; phylum RUG730; class RUG730; order RUG730; family JAAEPJ01; genus JAAEPJ01. The sequence continues at coordinate 44,084 of JAAEPJ010000335.1, forward strand.
TAAGTATTTCTGTATTACAAACAAAGGTCGTATACCCAGTAAAAATAAAACGAATACTTTAAAAAAGTAGCGATTAAAAACAAAGTTTTTTAAAAATCTAGGAAATAATTTCACTCTAACTAATATCTGATCTTTAACTACAATAGTTTTATGTATCTTCCCTATCTCTATAATTTTTAACTTTCTCTTTTTATTCTCATAAATATCATGAGTCAAAATATATTTTTTCAACGCATCATAGTAATCAAAATGCCTAGTATAATTTTTAGCTATTGTATTGTACTTTTTAACTATACTTTCATCTGGGAAAATTTGATTATTCTTCCCTGTATACCGATACCTAATCGTTGATTGATTAAAAAAGCCTATTCTCACATAAGATGCTGCAATAAAGGCAATCCACCAGTCCTCCAATTTTAGATTACTTGGAATAGGAAAAATTTTATTTGCAATTGACTTGTTAAAAAACATAGTCCCACCAGGCATAAAATTGTCAATAAGTATTTTCTCTACAGAAAAATCATGATGTTTAACATCAAAAATTAAAGAGATCTCTTCTAATTTCTCATTACAAACAGTAAATATTGAAAAAAGAAACTCACAATTATTTTTAGTCAAATAATTGTATGAATTTAAAATCCTATCTTCAACATTAACATCATCTCCCCCAATTAAAGCAAAATATTCCCCCGTTGCCATTTCATAAGATTTATTAAACCCTAAAACCTTTCCTTTATTTTCAGCAAACTTAAACAATTTAACATATTTATTATCCTTATATTTTTCAGTCAATATATGCCAAGTTCCATCATTAGAACCATCATCTGTTACACAAACTTCAATATTCGAATATGTCTGATTTAAACAGGAGTCTACACATTCAACAATATATTTCTCTTCATTATATGCAGAAATTAAAAAACTAACTAATGGCTGATTTATCACAATAAATCCCTCGCAACTTTCTTTAAGTATTCACCGTATTGATTATTAAAATACTCCGCTTGTTCTAATAAATCATTTTTGGAAATATACCCCTTAGAGTATGCTAATTCTTCTAAACAGGCGATCTTTAATCCTTGCCGATGTTCTATAGCTTTAACCAAGGCACTTGCCTCAAGCAAGCTATCATGAGTTCCTGTATCAAACCAGACCATCCCACGCCCAAGCCTTTCTACCTCAAGCATACCAAGTTCTAAATATTTTTTATTAAGATCAGTAATTTCAAGTTCCCCTCGTGAAGAATATGATAGTTCTTTAACCAAACTTGCTGCTTGACCATCATAAAAATAAAGACCTGTAATAGCATAATTAGATTTAGGCTCCGTAGGCTTTTCTTCTATGGCAAATACTTCTCCCGATGAATTAGTCTCAACAATGCCATAGCTCTCAGGGTCATTTACAAAATAACTAAAAACTGTTGCTCCTTGATTTATTTGAGCTGCTTCTTCTAAAATCTTAGAAAAACCATATCCATAAAAAATATTATCACCCAAAATCAAAGCGACACTATCTCCATTAATAAAATTTTCTCCAATCAATAAAGCTTCTGCAATACCTTTAGGTTCATTCTGAACAGCATAAGAAATTTTAATACCAAATTGGCTCCCATTCCCGAGTAATTTTTCATATAATATAACATCTTTGGCCGTAGAAATAATCAAAATTTCTCTTATCCCAGCGATCATTAGAACAGAAAGAGGATAATAAATCATTGGTTTATCATAAACAGGCATTAAATGTTTAGAAACCCCAAGTGTTAATGGGTAGAGACGACTGCCTTTCCCCCCTGCTAAAACTATTCCTTTCATTTTTATTCCTTTATATTTTCTTAAATTTTCTTAGGCAACCTTTCGAGAACTATATTTAATTTTGATTGCCAAAATAAATTATCTTCAGCAAGTTTACAATTTTTTTTTCTATCTTTTCCTCTAGTATAAAACTCTATTGTTTGCTTAATATCAACTGGTACCTCAGAAGGTGATATATTCATAATCAAATCAACACCTTCAAAGCGTGGGTCTTTGTAGCTTAGTATAATTGGTAAGCCCTTCGCATAGTCCTCCACTATTTTTATTGGAGTAGCTTCCTTTAGCCCTATTCGAAAAAGTACTAAAGATCCAACTAAAATATTTGCCTTACAAAAAATCTCATCTAGACCTCTCCCTGTTTTATGCTCATAAAAAATAACATTATTATTCAGACCATAATTTGCAACCATCTTTTTTGACTTTAGAATTTCATCACCATCTCCAACAATATAAAATACAGCTATTTTCACACCACTATTTAAGCAACAATTTTTAAAATCCCCTTAATAACTCGATCATATCCATGCCAAAATGAAACATTTGCAACAGAAATTAAGGAAACATCCTCTTTAAAAATAGGGTCACTTAGCTTAAAGCCTTTCAAAACTTACACCGTTATTAATAGAAATAATTTTTATTTTAAAAATTTCTTCAAAATTTGTGTAGCTAACTGCAACATCTACATACTTATAAATTTTCATTCTAAAAAACTTATCAAAAAAAAATAAAATTTGTGTTTTAAAGCCTTTCACCTCTCTATAATATGGGTAAGTCGGGAATTCAAGAACAATCTTAACTTTTACTCTTTTTAAAAAATTGATAAAAAATAAATCACTGAATGGGGAACAAATATATAAGTAATTAGGACATATTTTTTTAAACTTCAATTAAACACCTTTATTCATAATATAATCTACAATCTTTTCTGCTGCATTACCATCACCAAAAAAATTCTTCTGTAAAGATGGTCTGGTAATATTAAAACTGTCAGAATCCCCCCCAAACTTAACCAGTCTATTCCAACCTTCTTCTAGGGTTTCAATCCATTCTGTCTCATTACGAAGTGTAAAACAAGGCACCTTTAGAAAAAATGCCTCTTTTTGCATGCCACCTGAATCTGTAAAAATTGCTTTAGCATGTTTCTCAAGGTTCAATATATCAAAGTAACCAACAGGCTCAATAATTGTAATATTATCGCCAACTCTAATATCATAATCTATTAAATACTTTTTTGTTCTTGGGTGAAGAGGTAAAATAACTTTATCAGAAAGGTTTCCAAATAAATCTAAAATAGTGCTAAACCTTTGAGGACTATTAGTATTTTCTGCTCTATGTACTGTTCCTAAAATATAAGTACCCTCTTCTAAATCTAACGTCTCTAAAATTTTAGATTTTTCTTCTAAGATATCAATATTAAAAAGTAAGGCATCATACATAACATCACCTGTATTTGAAACATAAATTTTTTCCTTACTTGACCTTAATTTACCATTATAAATATTTTCTCGCTTAAGATTATTCACTGCATTTTCTGTAGGACAAAATAAAAAAGACGAAACATGGTCAGTTAAGACTCTATTTTGCTCTTCAGGCATAAACATATTATAACTTCTGAGCCCAGCCTCTACATGTGCTACTGGAATATGAATTTTAGTTGAAGCCAAAGCTCCAGCTAAAGTTGAATTCGTATCTCCATAAACTAATACATAATCTGGCCTATGTTCCTGAATAACTTCCTCAACCTTAATCAACATCATTGCTGTTTGCCTACCATGTGAACCAGAGCCAACACATAAGTTATAATCAGGACTAGGAATATCCAATTCTTCAAAAAAAATACTGGACATATTTTTATCATAATGTTGCCCCGTATGAACAATAATTTCTTCTATTCCTTGTACATTTTTGATAACACGCGAAACTGTCGCAGCTTTAATAAACTGAGGTCTTGCTCCAACTACTGTCAAAATCTTCATTAAATATCTATCTCCTCAAATATCTTCGCTGATCCCATCCTAAATTTTAGAGCATATTTTCTAATTTTTAGTGCATCAAAATCATTGCTAGCCAACTCTAAAAGCTTAAGATAATCTCTTTCATCTCTAACAATATGAAATTTTATCTCAGGATCACTTCCACACTTTTTCAAATAATACCCTGATATTACCAATAAAAATCAATCATATCCCTGCCAAAAATCTAAAGAAGCCACAGTAATAAAATTTAATTCTGCTAAGCTTTTATTTTTAATATTTAGAGGATCTGTATCTCCGATATTCATAGAAATACCATCATTCTCACAATAAAAAATAATTTTAACATATTTTAAAAAAAACATACGATATATTTTATCTACAAAAAATTTATCATCTACTCTCTTTTAGTAAAGTAAACAGGGAAATTGAATTCTTAAATTCTAATTATATACTCTTTCTTAACATTGTATTTTTCTTTATAATAGTGATTGTCCTTATATTTAAACTCTGATCTTTCTGTTTATTATTGTGGTCTCTCATATCTTATTTTTGAAAGCCAATATTTAAACAATCACACCCTTTAAATAATATTAAACACCACCACCCTCCTTTTTTTTCACATTAATACAACTAAATATTTATTAATCTCGGACAATTTCAATTGAAAAAGTATATACAAATTGCTCTCACACTTTTTTTAAATTAGAATCATGTTATCTCAGAGAGTAAATAGGTTATTTTTATATTTTCATCCATTTTCCAGCGATCCCAATTTCAACTATTTATAAATGTACTCGAAATAATAAATATAGCTTATTCATGTCTTTTTTTGAATGAACATACAACATACTAGATTTTTTATACTTTCAACAATTACAGTTTCACAATTTTTTTTAAACTTCCCATGTAAATTAAAGGCTGGCATAAACCCTTGAACCTCATACCCTTCATATCCAATCATTTCCTTTGTAGGTAAATATCCAAATACATTGTTAATACATCCAACAAATATAATATTTTTATTTTCTAAAAATTTCAAAATAACATCTTCATATTCTGATACAACTTCTGCTGAAATAGCAAAAAATATATTATCATTATTCAATTTAATTAATTGAAAATCTAAATTATTTTCTGTATTTTCTACTATACTGTTAAGGGATATAGTATGTATTTTAGAATTTAAATTTATGTTAAGCTTATCCGCCTTTTTATTTATACATAATAATACTTTTCTAGCTAGTTGATTTGTCCAAGTGTTATATTCATCTTGTGTAAAGCTTCCAAATGACAATCCAAAATATCTAATACATTTACAAATATCTTTTAATGTCGTTATTTTCTGAACTACTTTAGGTCTAATATCTCCTGTAAATCCTTGTAAAAACATAATTGGCAAATCTTTTTTATTTAAAATTTCTCTTAAATATTTTCGGACAACTCCTGGATAATGAGCTGTAACATTTTTAGAATTAGGATAAATAACAGGATGACATGCATAATTCCAAATTATACTGATAATATCATCTTCTTTATTTTTAAAGACAATGGTTTGAATATTTTTATTTACTTTTCCTTTTTTATTCGGCATTAAAAAAGATTTTAACTTTAGAAAAGGAAATTTTGTATCTAAAGCTAATGCATTCCTTCTTCTATTTATAGAATTATCAATTAGTTCTTCTTGAATATAAACATTACAAACTTGTTCTGTTTGATTCATTGTAACCCTAATCAACTTTCGTGCTTGATCAATAACAAAACGAATATGATCTGGATGAACCCTCCCTAATTTAGGTTTAGTTTCATCAAGCATAGGAGCATAATGTGTATGAGTTGCAGAAAATAAAAATTCTTCATTTTTGATGGCATATTTTTCTAGATCTTTCAAAAATATTGTTCTTAATTTCTCACTTACAAACAAAGAATCTACGGACATAATAAAAATATTTTTATGCCCCTCAGACAAATATAAACAATTTATTTCTATGTCATCATCAACATTGGCATAATATTCATTAATAAAACCATTACATCCGAGATGAGTTTTAATTTGAGGTGTAATTATAGTTTTAGAAGATTTTATTACAGGTAAGTCGTTCACTTTAAAAACTCTCTAATTTTTAAAATCTTAGAATTAATTTTTGTAACTTGAAAGTAGGGTCTTTGTATCGCTCCAAAGGATCTAAAATATTTCTCTATATTTTCAACCATACTGCCCTCAAAATCAAATTCTTTCTTATTTGCAAGTGCAAACTTTATACTTTCAAGTTGAATTAAATCCATTCCCCCTAAATCTTTATAGTCTGCATCAATTCCTCCCAACAAATAATAAACAGAATTTTGATCAACAACTAAAAAATTCGCAGCTATAATTTTTGAATCATATTCAGCACAATACATTTTCACTGCATTATGTTTTTCACATTCAATGTACAATTTCTTTACAAAATTTAAATCGTAAGAAATTTTCATATTTTTTCTTTCAAAAGTTTTTTTATTTAATTCATAAAAACTCTCTATGTCATAAGCATCAATAATTTTAACACCAAGATTCAAAGCTTTTCTTTTCCTTCTTCTAATATCTGTTTCACAAATATTTTCTAAATGATCGACTGAAATATCTTTAATTTTATATGTATACCTAGTCGTTTGTTTATATCCTTGCCAATAAAAAGGCAACCAATTAATAATACTACAATCAAAGTTTTGGATAAATACATCTACTTTTGGTATTTGTTTTATTAATTCTATTATTATCTCTTTCTCCCAAGAAAGTTTTTTATAATATCTTTGTTCTTTAGGATATTTAATATATGACCCCATTGTTTGTGTTAACCTTGGCATTGTAATAATTTGAAATATCAACTTTTTCTTTAAAAAATATGGCATTGATGCAACAATTTTACCACCTTTTTCAATTAAACACACATCCCAATTATCTTTACCACAGACACAATCAAGCCACCAATCTTTAGAAAAAATGGGTATATCTTGCTCTATTGTACAAAACTCTCTATATTTTTTTTTGTTGTTCATAATAGCAATTACCCTTCTAAAATATTTTTAATTTCTTTAAAGACTCTTTGTGGACCTAATATTTTAGTACATTTTAAACGATAAGAACAGGTGTCATACGCCTCTCTCTCACTTTTTAAGCCATATGGACTACTGCATGGACTACAACTAATATTTGGGAGTAAAAATTTAGTATATGTACCAATTTGCCGTGTCTTATCAAAAGATGTTCCCCAGAATAAAACTAAAGTAGCAAGGTTCATTGCAGAAGACAAATGTGTGATCCCACTATCTAACCCAACGACTAATTTAGATTTATTTAATATCCCTATTAAATCAATTATTTTAGTTTTACTAATCAAATTCACAATATTAATATTATTAAGTTCACTTAATAAACGATTATCTTGCTTTCCTAAGATAACTATTTGATACTTTTTAAGTAAATTTATTAATGCAATCCAATATGTTTCTTCCCAAACTTTTGGTGTTTTATTGCCATCTGCCACTTCTGGACATAAAACTATATAATTGTCAGAAAGATTGAAGCGTTGTGATGATAATATGCCTTTTTGAATTACTTGTTCACTTAATAAAGGGTTTAAGACAAAATCTTTTTCATTTACCCCCAGATACTTTAAAGTTAATAAATTGTTATATGATTCATGCCTATTTTGTATATTTATAAATTTAATTTTTAAAATAAAATTAAAAATAAAGTAAATGAATAATTCCTTTTTACTGCAATATTTATTTATATTTTTTTGTAAAATTATTTTTGTATTTTTAAGTTTGAAAATATTTTTAAAAATTACTTTTAAGCTACCACCAAATTTTAAAAAAATTAAGATATTATATTTTTCCTCAGGAAAATCTATAAAAATATTATTAATATCTAGATCATTTTGAAAAATTTCATTTGCACTATATTTATTATCACCTATAAGATCAATAATAGCATCAGGATAAACTTTTTTTATTGTTCTAATAACTGGAATTATTAAAATAGCATTCCCAAGCCCTGTGTATATTGGAATTAAAATTTTCAATTCATCTATCCTTTTTATTTTTTAATAAAAGAAAATATATATTTATCTCTAAATAAAATTGGTTTATGTAAAACTTTTAATTTTAATACATCTGTATAAAATTTCATATTTCGAGCTATCTCATAAAAGTTAAATTTTTTATTATTTAATTGATCAGTTACTAAAAATACTCCATTTATTTTTAAATTTTTATTTACATTTTCTTGCAAGCAAAATATCATTTTTTCATCATTGACTATATGTTGACTAACATCGATCATAAAAATTAAATCACAATTTTTATATTCAAAATATTCTGTGCCTATATCTTTTTTTTAAAATTTCCCTTTATATTCTGGATGCTTTAATTCAAGATTATGAATATGCACATCTGCTAGATCAACCGCACAATAGTTTCTATATCCTTCTCTACTCAAAATATTTGCATAAAATCCATTCCCATAACCTAATTCAAGAATTTTACTATTATTTTTATCTAACTCTAATTCTCTAATAATTCCTAAAAAAATATATTTAGCAGATTCATACCACCTATAATTTTCTTCTTCATCCAAAGCACAATGACCTACACCTTTCAAAGATTGAAAGCCATATTCGGTATGATGCATATCCCAATATTTACTTGCATTATAATCATTATTTGAAACATCATAAAGTTTGTTCATTCTTTTTTTATAAAATGTAAGCCTAATATACTTAATTAGTTTAAAACATCCAGGTGGTAATAAATTTTTTACAATTGCCTTAATAATTTTCATTTTATATTTTCTCCATTTATATTTTGTATTTAGCTATTTTCAAAAAAAACATTATTTTGTTTATATATCTCTTAAAATCAAGAGCATAATATTTAATACTAACTAAAAGATATAATCCAAATAAACACATTTTGACCAATAAGTTATATAAAAATTTACTATATTGCAAATAATGCATAAAAAATACAAAAATAACAATAATGCAACAAAATCCTGCTAAATATTTATAATCAAAAGATTTTTTATCTAATTTATATGCAAAATAATGACTTAATATTAAAGTAATAATTGCACATATAATCGTAGATATTAATGCACCATATATGCCTAAATATTTTATTAAAACAATATTAAAACCTATATTCACCACTGCTGGCACAAAATGTAAAAAAGGGATATATCTAGTTTTTTTATAAAATAAAATAATCGCCGTAGGAAAAATATATAAATACCTAAAAAACCAAAATAAAATTAAAAACCAAACAATTGAAAAAGACTGCAAATAACTAGAATCTATTAAAAAATAAATTGTTTTGATAAAACCCGTCCAAAAAACAACCAAAGCACCCAAAGCAACAAAAAGAACTTCATTAGTCCTCTTTAAAATATCATTATTTATATTTTTCTTCTTACTCTTGTAGTATTCAGGTAAAAAAGAGGCATCTAATGCACCCAAAACAAAACTTAACGGTAAAATCAAATTTTGAGCAAAAGTATATATACCCACATCATGCAAATTCAGCATAATACTCAAAATATATTTGTCAGAATATGTATATAAATATGCACATAAACATGCTGAAATAAACGGAACTGAATATTTAATAGTTTTTTTTATATATACAATACTTTTAAGACTTAAAGAAAAATTTAGATATTTACTTATAAACACTAAATAAAAAATAGAACTAAATAAATGACCTAAACATATGCCATATAATATACCTTCTGCTTTAAGATTTAAATATACAATAAAATACAAAGAACAGCATGTACTTATAATAAAATTAAGCAATCTATTGGTGCTTCTTAATTTTGCTTTTTGTTCAGTTACCATTAAAGAATCTGGAATCAAATTAAATTGTATTAAATAAACAATTATAAGCTGCACTGCAATATACGGAAAAAAAGAAATAACTTTCGAAGGGAATATTATATGACTAAAAAAAAACAATAAACAGCCTATAAGAAAAACAGCAATAATACCTAAAAAAATAGTAAATATAAATAAACTTGTTGTATATTCTCGCTTTTGTTTTTTTGATTTCAAATCATGATAAATTCTCATAAAACCAGAATTAAGTTGTAATGTTGAAAAAACAGTAATAATACCACCTACAGTAGTTAAAAGCCCTATAATACCGTAATCAAGGGGTAATAAATATCGACTTTTAATAGGTAAAAGAAGAAAACTAACAATACCTGTGACAATAGGAACAATTGCATATATAGATAGATTTTTAAATATTGTTTTTAACATGATTAAATATCTTTTAAATTATTTGTAGAATGTGAAAATCTATCAATCATGCTCTGAGGGTTAAACTTATTATCAAAAATATATTGTAAATTATAGCAAATTTCTTTTTCAGTCTCTGCCGTAAAACACATTCCTGTTTGCAATAATTCCTTAACATAATTTGATATCATTGCAAATTTTAACATACTTTTTTGTTCTAAAAAGGAATATAAAATACTAGGAACTCCAAACATTCCAAATTCAAGGTTCGCATGAGAAGGAATAGAAAATAAAACATCTGTGGCACTTACCAACAATGCCGTCTCCTTATATTGCTTAGGTGTAACTTTTACTTGAAATTCACTTAAATTCGTTATGGTAAAAATAATATACTTATTATTTTTATATTTTTCTTGTAAATATTTAATATCCGATTCTGACCCCACCCCTAAACTTCTAAATAATATTTTTGATTGGCAAATTTGATTATTTTCAATTAATTTAATAAGAATATCAATAAGATTTCTTTGATATTCATGTCCATTAACATATGATGCTCCTTCATAAATAACAATGAGTTTTTCATCCTTGTTGACTCCTAACTTTTGTTTTGCTATATTTTTGTTGATTAGATATTTAGAAATCCCCTCATGTATATAATTTTTCACATTAATCATTTTATTCTCAGGTATTGCTCTTCGCAGTAAACTTTTTCTAGCAAAATATCCAAAACATATATAATAATCACTTGAAGAAAATAAAGGTCTCGTTTCAAAAATATCATTCCCATCAGATGAAAAAATAGTTTTAATATTCAATACATTAGCAGCTTTTGCCATAAAAATTTCTTCAACAAAAATAGGACAATTCAAATAAACTATATCTGGCTTAATTTCTTTTAAAATATTTTTATATGGCATAATTAAAATATTTTCTAATTTTAAAATATCAAAAAAAAACTTAATTACTTTAATTATATAACTTTTAACTTTTAACTTATTTAAAAAATTATAATAATAATCTTCTAGCAATATAGCATGATTTGATAACATATCTTTATAAAATTGTTCTTTTTCAATAGCACTACAAAGTCTAAATATCTTTAATAAAAATTTATCGAAAATATTTAGTTTAGGATAACTATATTGTATAGTATTAAAATTAAATTCTATTTTAGTAATAACTTCTAATCGATATTGTTTTTCTATATCATCTTTTAAAGAAGTTTCCCAAAATGTCCTTATTGTCCTAGAAAAAGGAATAGAAATTAACATTTTTTTCATCTTATTACCACATTATTTTTGTCTAGTACTTCCTCACTCAATGGCTCACCCATCTTCATATCCTTAATTACTCGTTTCCCTAAAACTTCTTGATAAAACTTAGGATGCATACCATAGCCTGGCCTAACAACTTTTATATTATTTTTAGTTAAAATACCTCCTTTTTTAATATCTTTGCTTACAAAAATAGATTTACAAAACTCTCTTGATTTTTTTAAGTTATCCGTAAGTTTATAATTTATTTTTCCTAACATCTCTTCTGCTGCTCTTACCCCCTTAACCATTTCTTTAAATTCGCTTGGTTCTAAAGAGAACTGTGCATCAGGACCACCTAAAGATTTGTCTAAAATAAAATGTTTTTCTATAATTTCTGCACCCAAAGAAACCGCTACTACTGGTGCTGTTATCCCTAAACTATGATCAGACAACCCAATTGGCAAATTAAACCGGTTTCGCATATCAGGAATGGTCATTAAATTCATATCTTCTAACGGTGTTGGATAAGAAGAAACACATTTTAATAAAATAATATTTTTATTTCCTACCTCTTTACATGTTGCAATAGCCAATTCAATATCTGCTAATTCAGCAACTCCTGTAGCTAAAATAACTGGTTTTTTCTTTGAAGCAACATATTTGATCAAAGGGATATCTGTAATCTCGAAAGAAGCAATTTTATAAAAAGGAATATCCAAATCTTCTAAAAAATCAACTGCTGTTTTATCAAAAGGAGATGAAAAAAATATAAGACCTAAGCCTTCTGCAACTTTTTTCAATTTCGGCTGCCATTCCCAAGGAGTAAACGCTCGTTTATATAAATCATACAAGGTTTCACCATCCCAAATAGTCCCTTGCTTAATTTTAAAATAATTATTATGGCAATTTAAGGTTATTATATCTGCTGTATAAGTTTGTAACTTTACTGCATCTGCACCACTATCTTTCATCGCTATGATTGTTTTTACGGCTAAATCATAATCTTGCAAATGATTGGCTGAAAGCTCTGCAATTATAAAAGTTGAATTATTTTTAGCTAAATTCCCATCAAATAGTTTCATTTTTTAACGCCCTCATAATTTAATCATTAAAAATATTTAAAATATATTTCTTACCATGTATACTAAAAAAAGCTGGGTAGTCTCTATTATTAACAATCCTTAATAAATTAAATTGTTCTTTAATAGATTTATTAATATCTAGTTCACTATCTTTTTCAGTTCTTTTTTTATAATAAGTAGGCATGCCTTTCTGTTGTTGAAGCGTCAATGTTTTATAACTACTTAAAAAAGTAACACATAATTCAATAGTTTTATGTACTTGTTTTTTTCTTATCTCTTTATTTAACTCATTGCCTATTAAATCAACATAATCTTTAAAATAAATTTGACCATTATCCATCTTAGAAGCAGCCTCAAATAAAACTATAGGTATTTTATTCTTACCTTCTAAAATCTGCCAAAATAAAGGAGACCACCCTTTTCCTTTTGGCAACTCGCTCTCATGCACAACCAAGTTATGTTTGTGTTTAATCAAATATTTTTCAGGAATTATTTTAAAATAACTTAAAATAAAAACTATCTCATACTTAGAAGAAATATCTTCATGATTAAAAAATAATTTCACATTATGGTTTGAAGCCCTTAATGCATTGATGATCTCATCTTTATATTCTAAAATCCAACTTTCCTGAGAAGTTAAAACAGCTATATTTTTAAAATTCAAGACTCACCTCACATTTCTTAAACATTGAAATACTTCACAATATTTAATTCCAACCCTATTCCCCCAATATTCTGCATTTAACTCAATATTTTTTAATGATCTTGGATGCGGATAGTCTTTTAACTCTAATTTATATTTACTCATTGCTTCTATTTTTTTATCCAAAGTATTAGATATATCAAAAAAAGTATTCGGAAAAAAAGTTAATGGATAATGCCATTCTGTAGAAGATAAAACCTCAAAAGCATATATTTCTTTTACACTTTCTCCAATCATTGGCCTTGTTGCCGTTAAAACTGCTTGATTTGTTATTTGGTGATCAATATTTAAATCATTTTGATAATGAGTAAAAATAATATTAGGTTTTATTTTATTTTTGATATTTTCAATAGTTTTAACAATATCTAACATAGCAATAGAATCAAATTTATTATCTGGAAAAGTTTCAAAAATAACATCTTTTACACCAATAATTTTATTAGCTGCCACTGCTTGCTCTTTTAATGCATTCAATTTTCCAGGTTGGTCCTTACTAACTATCTCTAATCGAGAAGTTATGCCTGTTCCTAAAATTAGTGTATATGCCTGAGCACCCTCCGCTACTAATCTTGTTATTGTTCCTCCGCAGCCCAATATTTCATCATCTGGGTGAGATGCAATAATTAAAATATTATTATTCTTCAATTATTCTGAACCTCCCATTTATTTCATTATTTTTAATTTCCGCTTTATTAAATTCTATTGTAAAATTTTTATATTTTATAAAAGCCTTAGGATAACTTTCTGCATCAAGCATTCGTATAAAATCATAAAATTGTGCCATATTCTTTAGCTCAGCATTTAATATATTACTTTGCTCTGGAGTACGCCTTTTAAAGAATGTAACTATTCCTTTTTGTGGCTTAGGGCAAGTATTGTTTCTAATAATATTTGGTATCATTTTAAAAAATATTATATCTGAAACTTTTTGAAATATTTCTTGTGCACTCTCTTTGTCAATACAAAGAGAATCTTTAGAATAAATGTCTCCTGCATCTAAATCTTTAGATACTTTTATTGCTGAAATTTTAGTCTTTTTTTTGCCTTTTAATATAAGGTTTTGCAAAGGACTTCCACCTCTTCCATATGGCAAATCTGTTATATGAAATAAAACACATTTAAAATTTTCATAGATATCTTTATCAATAATCCATGACCAATGTGGAAAAAAGATATAGTCAGGGTTAATACTTTTTAAAAATTGATAAGATAATTCTTTTTCTAATTTGCATACATAAATATCATAAACATCAGAATAATTATTTATAAATTTTGCTAAATTCACAAAATTCCAAGTTTTAATAGTGGCAATACATATTTTAATTTTTTCTTGCATAATCAAATACCTTTTAAAAAGAATAGATCCTTTTGGAAATCATCTAATTTATTTTCATAATCTTTATATGTTTCAACTGTAATTATAATATTTTGTGGCAATAGTTTTAATATTTTTTTTATTGGCAAACTCCCTGCTCCAAAATGGAAATGTTTATCATAAATAGAATCAATTTCATTATCTGTTAAATGGAACATTTTTGGTTTTAATTTTAATAATTGTTTAATAAAATCCAACCGATCTATTTTCAAAGCGTTTGCAGCACAAATAGCATGCCCAATATCTAAACAAAAATTAACATTAGTATTATTTAAAACAAACTGTATCTCTTCAAAAGTTGCACCATTACAAATAGAATTATCTTTTTCAATGAAATATGGTTTATTTTCTATAATAATTCGTTCATCATTTAATTCATTAATTTGCTTAACTGTTTCTTGGATATCGCCTGCTATTCCAGGATGAAAAATTATATCCTCTGCATTTAAAATATTTGCAAATTTCAAAGCTTCTTCAAGATGCTTCATATTAGATTCTTTTTGCTCTTTTTTCGCTAAATTTACATTATGCCCATAGTGAGGAGCATGAATAATAAAAGGTATTGTTAATTTTTTCCAAACATCAATTTGATCTAAAGAGTTAGGAATACTATATATTTCTATATAGTGAAATACGCCTTTATCATATAACTCTTCTGCCGCTTTGATGTAATTTTTATTAGTTGACCAAAGTTTTAATCCAAATTTAAAATTTTTATCTATATTTTGCATTTTTATCTATCTCATATTATTAAGCAGTTGATATTTCAATTCAGCTAACTTCCAATCTTCTAAATTATCTATATCCTGAACTTCTGTTTCTTTATATATAACTGCTCCACTATTTTTCATAAACATTTTTTTATATTTTGTTAATGCATCCACTTTAAAAAAATAAAATTGTCCTGCATCATGATAAATAGGCTCAAAATCTTGACTTCTTTTTTCATAAGCAGTGATGTCAAGCATTTCTATTTTATTTTCTTTTACATATAATCCTCTTTGTGGTGGATAAGAAAATTGTACTATAGGGAATAAAGAATCATAATTTTTATTTATAAAAATATTAAAAGCTTTTTTTAACATTTCAGTTGTAATACAAACGGCTGTTGGCAATATACAACAACCATATTCAAAAGTATAGCTACTCTTCGAATAACAATCTAAAACTTCCATTATCACATCAACAATACCTGTAAAATCATCGGATGTCTTCTTGCTACGTAAAAATGGGACATTAGCACTAAATTGTTTTGCTGTATTAGCAATTTTAATATCTTCAGTTGAAACCATAACCTCATCAAACATCGATGTATCTAATAAAATTTTAATTGGATAACTAATAATAGGAAATCCTAAAAAATCTTTTATATTTTTTTTAGCTATTCTTTTACTTTGCCCTCTAGCAGGAATAATAGCAACCATTTTTTTTTTCAATATATTGACACCTCAAATATATTTTTCACCTCTTGAATTACATAATCAACTTCTTCATCATCCATTTTAGGATACAAAGGAAAACTTAAAGCTTCTTGATAATACTTTTCCGCAACTGGATAGTCGCCTAATTTATAGCCAAACTTTTCCTGATAGTACGGCTGAGTATGTACTGGAATATAATGCACTTGTGTGCCAATATTTCTATTTTTTAATTTTTCCACTATTTCTGCTTTAGTTATCTTCAATTTAGCAAAATCAATTCTTAAAACATAAAGATGATATGAAGAATATCCATCTTTTGTTTTCTCTGGAATTTTAATATGTTTAATATCTTTAAAAGATTTATTATATTTACTAACAATTTCTCTTCTTCTATCAATAAATTTATCTAATTTTTCTAATTGAGATAATCCTAATGCAGCCTGCATATCTGTAAGCCTATAATTAAAGCCTAAACTTTGCATTTCATAATACCAATTATCAAAATTACCATTCTTAAATTTTTTACTATCTCTGGTGATGCCATGAGTTCTCAGTTCTAATAACTTTTCATAATAAACTTTACTATTTGTTAAGATCATACCGCCTTCTCCTGTTGTAATATGTTTAACAGGATGAAAACTAAAAATTGTCATATCTGAGTATTTGCATGAACCAATAAAACTATCTTTATACTTAGAACCTATTGCGTGTGCAGCATCTTCAATAATATGTAAATTATATTTTCTCGCAAATTCATAAATTTTTTCCATATCACAAGGCTCACCTGCAAAATGAACTGGAATCAAAACTTTGGTATGTTTCGTAATTTTTTCTTCTATTTTTGCTGTATCTATATTCAAACTATTAGAATCAATATCGACAAAAACAGGTTTCCCTCCACAATAAATCAATGCATTAGAAGAAGCAAGAAAAGTAATAGTAGATGTTATACCTTCATCTCCTTGTTTTAAACCTAATGCTAAACAAGCAATATGTAGTGCAGCGGTGCCACTAGAAACTGCAACGGCATACTTTGCACCTAGTTTTCGAGCAACAGTTTTTTCAAATTTTTCTATACAAGGACCTTGAGTTAACCAATCACTTTGTAAAACATTAATAACAGCTTGGATATCACTATCATCAAGTGATTGTTTGCCATATGGAATAAATTTCATGCTTATTTTATCCTTTAATAAACGATATCTATTGCTTTTAACATATTTTTTAAGTCTTCTATCTTAAGCCACTCTAAGTTCCCATTTGAGGAATAAACAAATTCATTATTTACTTTTTTACCACCTGCTATAAAATGAGATTCATTACTCCACCAATTAAGCTGAGGATAAATAATATAAGTATTTTCATATTCATAGGTTGTAAAAGAGTCTTCCTTAGCAACCATAACTTCATGTAACTTTTCACCCTCTCTAATTCCAACTTCTTTTAATGTAATATTTACATCCATTGCTTTTGCTAAATCAGTTATTGTAAATGAAGGAATTTTAGATACATAAATTTCGCCACCAGAACTTTCTTTAATAGCTTTGAATACTAAGTCAACACCTTGATCTAAAGTTATCCAAAATCTAGTCATTTTAAAATCTGTAATAGGAAGCTCCTTTGCACCAGAGTTTAATAATTTTTTAAAAAAAGGGATTACAGACCCTCGACTCCCTGCGACATTCCCATATCTTACTACAGAAAATTTTGTCTTTGTCCCACTAGAATAAGCATTGCCTGAAACAAATAATTTATCTGAAACAAGTTTTGTCGCTCCATATAAGTTAATAGGGTTTACTGCTTTATCTGTAGAAAGTGCAATAACTTTTTCAACATTTCTGTCAATTGCGGACTCAATTATATTTGTTGCTCCATCGATATTAGTTTTAATAGCTTCAATAGGATTATATTCACAAGCAGGCACTTGCTTTAATGCTGCAGCATGAATGACAATATCCACACCATGCAATGCTCTATACAATCTATCTTTATCCCTTACATCCCCTATAAAATATCTAATCTTGTTATCATGCTCTGCAAATTTCTGCCGCATCACAAATTGTTTATACTCATCACGGGAATAAATAATAATCTTTTTAGGATTAAATTCTGCCAAAATTCGCTCAGTAAATTTTTTACCAAAAGAACCTGTTCCACCTGTAATTAAAATAGTTTTATTATTCAACATTTTGTATCCACCTTCAATATTTCTATTAATATAATTTAAAAAGCACTTAAAATTTGATAAATCCATCTATTTTATCAACTTATTTTGCCTAAGCTGCTTATAAAGTATAAATGTTGCCTATAACCAAAAACCTAGCTAAAGTTAACTTCGTATCGCCATAAAACGATAACTCAGGTTTCTAACCTTGACTGGATTCTTCTCCCTCATTAAACATCGCTCCTTTCTCCCTGCCATGTGAAACAGAGCCAACACATAAATTATAATCAAAACTAGAAATATCAAATTATTCAAAAAAAGTACTGCATATATTTACATTAACTATCTATCTCCTCAAATACCTTCTGAAACTGCTGATCCCATCCTAAATTTTTTAGAGCATATTTTCTAATTTTTATTGCATCAAAATGATTGCTAAAATACCAATCAATAATATCAAATAAATTTATTAAACTTTCGTCATTATTAACTTTAAAAACAAAGTCAGCATCCAAAAAGCGTGCATCATTATAAGCCAGAATAATTGGTAATCCTTTTAAACAATACTCTGCCGTTTTATTAGGTGTGGCATCCATAAATTCTATACGAAAAAGAGCTAAAGAACTAACAGCTATTTCTGCCTTTCTAAAAACTCTTTTTAAATCTTCACCGTCTTTTTTTCCATAAAAAATAACCTTATCTTGTAAGTTAAGATTAGTAGTCAACTCTAAAAGCTTGTGATAATCTCTTCCATCTCCAACAATATGAAATTTTATCTCAGGATCACTTCCACACTTTTTTAAATAGTACTCTGACATTGCCAATAAAAATCGATCATATCCATGCCAAAAATCTAAAGCAGCCACAGCAATAAAATTTAATTCTGCTAAGCGTTCATTTGAAATATCTAGAGTATTCATGTCTAGAGTATTCATACAAAGACCATTATTTAGCTTAATAGCAGGAATGCCCCATATTTCAAGTATACCATCATTACCACAATAAAAAATAATTCTAACATATTTTTTTAAAAATTTACGATATATTTTATCTACAAACAATGCACACTTTGCTTTGAGCGTAATATATGATTTCCCATAGGGATAATCTGGAAATTCCAAAATAATCTTAGGTATTATTTTATTAATTTTTTTTAAGAACCAAACAAACCAAGGCATACTTCCCGTATAGCGAAGATACGCAACATCTATTTTAATAAACATAATATCATTAAAAACAAGTCTATAAAAAATAATTTTCTTCATAAACTTTGGCATAAAAAATAAGTATGAATAAATAATTTCATCATTTTTTTTTATACTATTATTTTCACAATAAAAAGATATAACTTGATATTTTTCACTAAAAGCCTTTCTTTGTGCTAAATATTTTTTCTTAATACCAAGGCTATCCCTTAAGTCTAATTCTGTTAAAAACAAAATATTTTTTTTCATATTGGGGCCTTTTAAGTTTATTATATTCAATAATGGCTATAAACAAACTTCATAGGCATCTAAAATGATCTTCATCGCAATTTTTCCAGACTCACCATTAATATAAGGCTCTCGACCTTCTTCTATTGCTTCAATCATATCCTTATAGAGTAGAGTATGCCCAAACCCATAAACATTATCTATAGACTGGTTAGCTGCTAACTGCACTTCTTCCAAGCTATCTCTATTATCTTTAAATCTCCAAGTCAAAATTTCATTCACAGCTTGCCCACCCAATTCAACAATACCATCCTCACCCATAATCATTAAAGTCTCCTTTAAGTTAGTGGCATAAACAGAGACTGTTCCTTCAATATTCCCGATAGCACCATTTTTAAAACGCAATTGTAGACTGCCATAGTCCTCTGCTTCAATGTAAGAATGAGTAAAATTACCAATCATAGCATTAACTTTTTCGACCTTAGACCCCATCATCCACTGTAAAAGATCAATATTATGTATACATTGATTCATTAAACAACCACCATCTTGTGCATAAGTTCCACGCCATGATGCTTGTTCATAATAATTTTTTCCTCTATTCCAGAGGATCCTTGCATTCCCTGCAATTAACTTACCAAATCTTTTTTTCTCTACTGCCTCTCGAAGTTTTTGAACGGTAGGATTAAACCTATTCTGATGTGAAATAGATAACTTAACTTTATTATTTGTTGCAGCCTTAATCATTTTATCTGCATCATCACTAGAAAGAGCCATCGGTTTTTCAACAATAACATGTTTTCCCTCATTTAAGGCCGCTAAAGCAATTTTTGCATGCGACCCTGAATCTGTTGCGATAGTTACAATATCAATGTCTTCCTTTAAAACATCTCGATAATCTTCAAAAACAGGAACACCTTTTTCTTGAGCACGCTTATTTATTAAATCACAGGCAGCAACTAATTTAAGCTTATTTTTATTATTATTAATTGCTTCCACATGTTTATAACTAATTCTGCCACAACCAATCAAAGCAACTTTCAACTTTTTTACGCTCATAATTTTTCAATATTCTCCCTTTCTGCTACATTTTTCATCGCATTTTTTGTATCAAAAATAAACATTGCATTCTTAGCAATAAAATCATAATCATAACTAGAATGCATTGTTGTAATCACGACTAAATCAACATTCCCCAAGACTTCTTTGGTAATTTCTATACTTTCTTTTCCTTTCACCTTTGGGATAAAAGGATCATTATATTTAATATTAGCTCCCGAATCTTCAAAAAGCTTCATCACATCAAGTGCAGGAGACTCTCGATAATCATCAATATCTTGTTTATAGGCCATACCCAGCATCAAAATATTAGAACCATTAATAGCTTTAGCAAAACGATTCAAAATTTTAGCACTACGCTCTAACACAAATTGAGGCATATAAGAATTAATCTCTGTTGATGCGGCTAAAAGCCGCGTATGATAACCATATTCAAGAGCTTTCCAACTTAAATAAAAAGGATCAATAGGAATACAATGTCCTCCAAGCCCAGGACCAGGATAAAATGGCATAAATCCATAAGGCTTAGTTTTAGCGGCATCAATTACCTCCCAAACATCAATATCCATCTTATGACATAAAATCGCCATTTCATTAGCAAGTCCAATATTAATATTCCTGAAAGTATTTTCTAATAACTTTTCCATTTCAGCAACCTTTGGACTTGAGGCTTGAAAAATGTCGCTTTCTAGAACATTCCCATAGAGAGCAGCCGCAACTAAAGTAGAGTCTGCTCCTACTCCTCCCACAACTTTAGGGGTATTTTTTGTATTATACAGTTTATTCCCAGGGTCAACACGTTCTGGAGAGAATGCTAAATAAAAGTCTTTATTACATTTTAAACCAGATTCCTCTAAAATAGGTTTTAAAACTTCTTCCGTTGTTCCAGGATAAGTAGTACTTTCTAAAATTATTAACATCCCTTGATGTAAATACTTCGCAATATTCTTTGCCGAAGCTTCAACATAAGAAGTATCAGGCTGTAATTTACTGTCAAGTGGCGTCGGAACACAAATAGCAATACAATCAACATCTTTAATAAATGAAAAATCAAAAGTTGCAGAAAGTTTATTAGAGTTGACAACCTCTGCTAGGTCTGTATCCATAATATCTCCAATATAATTTTCACCATTATTAACACTTTCAACTTTTTCTTTTTGAACATCAAAACCTATAACAGAATACCCAGATTTAGCTTTCTCTACTGCCAAAGGTAAACCAACATATCCCAAACCAATGACACCAATTACAGCTGATTTATTATTTATTTTTCTTAAAAGATTATTTTTCATATTTTTTCCTATAGAACTACCGATAAATCTAAATCTCTGAAATAGTATTCGCTGTGTTCTTATATCTACGACCACAACCACATTTTGCCTTCTGAGCATTAAAGCTTAATTTTTCTCCACAATAACATACCCAACCTCTAAGCTTAGCAGGAGAGCCATAAACCATTGCATAATCCGGAATATCCTTTGTAATAACACTCCCTGCCCCAACAAAAGCATAAGACCCAATGATGACGCCACAAACAATTGTGGCATTTGCACCAATACTTGCACCCCTTTTGACTAAAGTCGTTTTATATTGATCTCTTCTTGGAAAATGACTGCGGGGGTTAATGACATTCGTAAATACACATGAAGGGCCTAAAAAAACATCATCCTCACAAATAACACCAGTATAAAGTGAAACATTATTTTGAACTTTAACATTATTACCTAAAATAACCTTGGATGAAATAACAACATTTTGCCCAATATTACAGTTTTCTCCAATTACAGAATCTTGCATAATATGACTAAAATGCCAAATTTTTGTCCCCTCACCAACTTCACAAGGCGTATCTAGATAACTTGATTTATGGATAAAGTAATTCATCTTATTTATTCTCAAACTCCCAAACTTTCTGAATGATATAATCTTGCTCCTCTTGAATCAACTCAGGATATAAAGGTAGTGCGAATGTTCGCTTTGCCAAATGCTCAGAAACTGGCATAGAACCATCGGTATATCCTAAATTTTTATAAGCAATTTGCTGGTGCAGAGGCACAGGGTAGTAAGTCCCTGTTGAAATACCTGCAGATAAAAGGAAACTAACCATTGCTTCTCGTTGATCTGACTGGACAATATAAAGATGGAACACACTACTTTCCCAAACATGTGGCAGAATTAAGGAAGTATCTTTTAGTTTTTCTGTATAATACGCTGCTTTTTCTATGCGTGAATGATTCCATGTATCAAGTTTATTTAACTTAACAAGCAAAATTGCTGCTTGCAACTCATCAAGCCTTGAGTTCTGACCAATAAGATAATTATAATATTTAACCTTGCCACTGCCATGCACACGCAAAGATTTAATTGTATCAGCTAATTTTTGATTATCCGTCGTAATAACCCCACCATCACCCGCACAGCCTAAATTTTTAGTAGGAAAAAATGAGAAACAGGCAATATCGGATAGGCTTCCAACCTTTTTACCTTGATAATTAGCACCAATAGACTGACAAGCATCCTCAATAACATAAAGATTATACTTCTTTGCTATTTTATTAATAGCCCCCATATTAGCAGGTTGTCCAAAAATATGCACAGGCATGATAGCCTTTGTTTTACGAGTTAACTTACTTTCGATTTGATCAGAATCAATATTATAGGTATCCGGCTCTACATCGACAAAAACAGGATTCGCGCCCACAATAGAAATCGCCTCTGCTGTCGCGAAAAAAGTAAATGGTGTAGTGATCACCTCATCACCTAAGCCAACCCCTAACGCCTTTAAAGCAAGAATTAAGGCATCTGTCCCATTTGCGCATGATACGGCATACTTTGTTTCACAATATTCAGCGATCCTATTCTCAAGCTCTAAAACATTATGACCTAAAATATATTGAGCACTATGTAAAACATCAAGCACCTTAGATTCAATCATAGGTTGCAATAATTCATATTGCCTTTTTAAATTCAATAATGGTATCTTCAATTTTTTAATCCTCAGCTATAAACTTCTTAATATTATCTAGCAAATATTTCTTAAATCCTTCTTTAAAATAACCAGTCAAACTAAATTTTTTCAAAAAATAAAAATCTTCATAACCTTAATATTTTAACATATCAGACATTGGTAAGTAACCAAAAACTTGATTTATGCAACTAATAAAAAAAAATCTTTCTTTCCTTTAAATAATTCAACAATAATTTTCTCATATTCAGAAACAACCTCTGCTGAAATAGCAAAAAATATAATATCATTATTTAAGCCTATTAATTATAGGTCTAGGGGACTTTTAACATCACCACTAAAATTACAGCTATATGTACTCCTTAAAAACAATCATATTCTAACTTTATGAAAAAAATAATTTACATATTTACGAATACTTTTTAAATGCTTTTTCTTTAAAAAGGCTTCAGATTTTTTATCCCCCCAATCACGACTCCACCAATGAATTGTATAAGTATCAAGGGTTAAACAATCTGGGCTGAATTCTTCATCATAAAAATAAGGATAAAAATATTCTTTAGGGTAAATTGTAATTTTATCACTTCCCTTATACTTATAATAAATATAATTTAAAACATCTGGTATAGTAAAAAAATTAACATCCCAAATTTCTGCGTTATAAAAATTTATTAAATCTTTCAAAAAAGCATGCTTTGCTTTACTTGCGAAAACACTGGCATTTAAAGATCCACTACTATTCTGATATCCTATAAAAAGGTCTTTATCCAATAAATTATCAAATGGCTTTAAAACCTCAATATCCGTATCAAAATAAATACCGCCATGTTCATATAATATCTTGCATCGAAAAAAATCAGCGACAAAAGCCCATAATTTTCTATTATAACATTCCCTAACAAAACGATTATTTTCTAAATTTTTATCAAAACGAGTATTTGTTTCATTCCACTCGACTAACTCATAGTTAGGTAATTTTTGCTGCCAAGAATTAATACATTTTTTAGCCAAATCAGATTTAGGGTTATCACCAAACCATAAATAATGTATTTTTTTAGGAATCAATACCCCGACTCCAAGTCTTTTAAAGTTTCATAAAATTCTTTCTCACAGTTTTGGATGTCCGAATATTTAATATTAATCATATTATTTTTATTTCGATATTTCACATTATAAGTATATTTTATTGTAGGAATAGTAATTTTTGCATCATAAAGTATAAAATATGTAAACTTAAACATATTTTCTAAAAATTTAAAATATTGCAACTTAAAATCACTAATAATTTTTTTAGGATTTTTTAATATTTCAAAATATTCTTCTTTATTTTCTGGCTCAAAAGTAAATCCTTTTCTACTATTCCTTCCATTACTGACTAAAACTACAGGCTTTTCTAAATAAACTGCTTCCTGTGCGGTTGTATTATCATAAATTAAACATACATCAGCCTGCCTAATTAAGTCATAAGAATCAACATATGATGATGAAGAAATAAAGGTTATATTTTCTAAATTAAAATACTCTTTTGGAAATTCTTCTCTTAGAATATGCTCAAGGCTTAAACTTGTTGAAAGTAATGTTGATTCCGAAGGATGAAATCTAACAATTAAATGACCTGATTCTGGATTATTTTTAAAAAACTTTATTGTTTCCTCCAACCATTCTAGAATATGTTTAAAAATTCTATCTCTTTCTACAATATTCCCATCCCATAAAACATTTGGGAATAACAAAAATATCGGTTTTGCGAACGCAGATAAACTCATCTTCTTCTGTTCAGGAAAATACATTCTATTTTCCTTCTTCATATTTAGCCTTGCTTCAAAGTAATCAATCATCTGTTTTCTTTGGTCATCTGAAACCTCATATTTCTGACTAAAATCAAACCACCTAGTTAAATTCTTAGAATCTAAAAAAGATGAGTTCATTAATATAATATCAAAATTATCTCCACGAGAACTATTATCTCTAACATAAGAATTAACCTTTTTAGCTTTCAAATATTCATGAAAAACACCTCGCATAGAGTAAACCCCATCGAGAACAATAGAAATATCGACTTTTAAAACATCCAAACAATATTTTGCTGTTTTAATGGCTACTTCTACATTCTTTTTACATTGATAATAATAATCTTTATGAATTTCATTATTATCAAAATCTAAAGTACATGTTGAAAAATATCTCCGAGATGAACTAATAATATGTTTCTCGATATCTATTAAAGCATAATCTTCTTCTTCAACCTTTACTGTCTCTATAAATTCAGAAGTACAAATAATTGGTACTCTATAAACATAATCCCATAACCATTTTAGAATAGACATTTTCCACCTTTTATTAGAGTGATACATATTTAATGCTATAGTATTATCTTTTCTAATATACTGATTATATTGAACTGAGTCCCAATGCGCATAATTACCATCGTCTAGAATAATAAAGCTTTTAATTCCAGCTATCCGCAAAATAGCTGCTAAAAAACCATCTACTACCAGCCCTCCATCATCATATGAAATTGTATTAAACACAACGACTTTGTTTTTTAATAATATCCCCAAATCTGTACAAGACTTATATTTTTTAAATAATCTATTTAAATGTAAATACCCTATAATTCTTTTAAACACTATTTATCCCTCCTAAGTCTAAGTTGTGCTCTTATATATCTATAATATCCTCTAGGAATTGCTAAAATTGTCATAAATTTATTATAAGAATTTCCTAATATCTCCTTCAAGTTTTTTCCTGCAAAAAGACTGTATTTAATATACAAGGCATTATTCCTGATTAATTGAGAATATGACATATCAAAAAAATTTAGTTCATTATAATAAACTAATGCTGCCTTACAATCCCTTGCTAAAATTCTAAAATAGCTATCGGTTATTCCTTCTTTTTGGTAATCTTTGACTTCAATTATCTCATTCACAAATAATGTTTTATATCTTCTATCTAAACGATGATATAAAATAGCCTCTTGCTGATACTTAACGCCCTTAAAAACAGGAAATTTATTAGCTTTTAAAATAGAGGTCCTGAACATCATTCCTTTATCCCCAATAACATGATATTTATGATAAATATCAAAGTGTGTGGAGACAAATTTATCCTTAGGAAAATGAGTCCCAATGACTTTACCATCAGGATAAGAACTTAAAAATGTAACACCCACATACCGTTCTTTATCTTTAATATTGTTCCAGTAATTAAGAATAAGCTCAAAACCATTATTAATATAATAATCATCAGAATCGATACACACAAAAAGCTCACTATTTCCCTCATCAATACCTCGATTATAAGCAATTTGTTTGCCAGCATTCTGCTGATAGATATACTTAATATCTAAAATATTCTCATTAAGCCATCCTGCCACTAACTCTCTCGTTTTATCTACCGAACCATCATCAACAATAATCCATTCAAAATCTTGAAATGTCTGCTTTTTTAAAGAAGAATAGAGCTTTGTTAAGGTATGCTCACGGTTATAAGTAGGGGTAAAAACAGTAAATTTCTTCATACACCATAGACCTCACACATTGCCTCAACCACATCATAAGCATCTTCTTCAGTCATATAAGGAGATAAAGGCAACGATAATGTCTTAGAGGCAATATCCTCAGCAACAGGAGAACTACCCACTTTAAACCCAAACTTATTCTTATAATAAGTTTGCAAATGAATAGCCAAATAATGCACACCTGCCCCAATATTTTCCGCATTTAATCTCCTTAAAACTTCATCCCTATTTTCTGTTAAAATCTGATACAAATGCATCGCATGCACTCCATCGACTCCTTTATTAGGCAAAACAATCGGCAGCCCTTTAAGTTCACGATCATAAATACGCCAAACTTCTCTCCTTCTCTCTAAAAAATAATCAATTTTTTTAAACTGATGAATACCTAAGGAAGCCTGAATATCTGTCATATTATACTTATACCCTGCCGTAATAATATCATAATGTTTATAACCATTATCACCAAATCTCTTCCATGCATCCTTATCCATGCCATGTAAAGATAAAACCCTAATTTTTTCAGCAAGCTCAACATTATCAGTAGTAACCATCCCCCCCTCAGCAGTAGTCAAATTTTTATTTGCATAAAAAGAAAAACAAGCAATATCTCCAATTGTCCCTACTTTCTCTTCTTTGAATTTTGTCTCAATTGCATGCGCAGCATCCTCAATAACATAAAGGCTATGTTTTTTCGCAATAGCCATAATTCTATCCATCTGACAAGAACGACCAGCCATATGAACAACAATAATTGCCTTAGTATTCTCTGTAATTTTTTCCTCAATTAAATTTGAATTAATATTAAAAGTTTCTTTTTCAACATCTACAAAAACAGGTGTCGCTCCAACATGAACGATGGTATTAACTGTTGCACAAAAGGTCAAAGGAGTTGTAATAACTTCATCCCCAGAACCAATACCCAAAGCTAATAAAGATAAATGAAGTGCGGCCGTACAAGAATTTAAAGCTATTGTATATTTTGTACCGATATACTCTCTAAAATCTTGTTCAAATCGTTGTGTTTTTGGACCTGTCCCAATCCAACCGCTTCTTAATGTATCTACAACTTCTTGAATCTCAACCTCATCTATTACAGGCTTACCAAACATCAAAAAGTCTTTTCTTTTCAAATACTTCATACTGTACCCTCAAAACTTTATCTTTAAATAAAGTCTATCCTTCATAAAAAACTAAGTAGCAATATTCCCCTCAAATACAAGGCAAACTTTACCCTCTAAGTAGACTTCTTTAACTTCTTCCCCATTAACTTTAAAATGAATATTTAAAACTTCACCACTAGCTGTCTTTACCTTAACAGAAGATTTACAACCTTTCTTCAAAGCAGAAAAGATTGCCGATGCAGTGGAGCCCGAACCACAAGAGAGTGTCTCGCCCTCCACACCTCTTTCATAAGTTCTCACAAAAATCTCATGTTCATTTATAACTTCTACGAAGTTAACATTTGTCCCCTTTGGTTTAAACTCATCATGGAACCTTACAAATGAACCAGTCGCATCAACATCAACTTTCTTAATATCATTAACAAATAAAACGGCATGAGGCACTCCCGTATCAATCTGAAAAACGGCTGACTCCAACCCCAAATTAATTGTATCCCTTCTTGAGTGTGGATCAATCATTTTAACTTTCACATTTCTAGCATCAACAACCCCACCTATAACACCAGCAAGAGTATTAAAAGTCATATCAGCCTCTGCAATGCCTTTAACATAAGCAAAATAAGCAGCACACCTTGCACCATTGCCACACATCTCAGCTTCTGAACCATCGGTGTTAATAATACGCATTGTAAAGTCTGCATTAACGGAAAATTCTATTAAAATTAAACCATCAGAACCTATTCCGGCTGTTCGATGACAAACCTTTCTCGTAAACATAGAAATCAAATCTTCTTTGATAATTTTTTCACGATTATCAATAAGAACAAAGTCATTCCCACTGCCAACCATTTTTGTAAATTTTATCTTCATCAGTTACCCTTATTATAATATACCTGTATCAGAGTTTCTTTCTTAATTTAACTTTTACAAATAATATTTTTATATTTTTTCTCTTAGAATTAAATCCTCATAGGTCTCGCGTTCTCTTATTAAAATTACTTCTTTATTTTTAATCAAAATCTCTGCAGGCCTTAACCGCGAATTATAATTAGACCCCATGCTTGCACAATAGGCTCCTACACTCTTAATAACCAAGTACTCACCTTGCGCAATTTGATTAATCTTTCTATCACGAGCAAAATAATCCGTTGACTCACAAATCCCACCAACAATATCAGCAACAATATCTTCATTCCCTTTCTCTTCTAATGGTAAAATTTCATGATAGGCACCATATAAAGATGGTCTCCCAACATCATTCATTGCAGCATCAACAATCACAAATTTTTTGATACCTGACTCCTTATGGTAAAGAACTTTGGTGATACAAATCCCCGCATTTCCAATAATGGACCGACCTGGCTCTAAAATTAAAGTTAGATCATGTTTTTTAATTTTTTCTGTAATATTTTCTAACATATCAGATGTTCGCGGCTGTTTATCAAGCTTAGAATCATACACAATCCCCAAGCCACCACCAATATTGATATATTTGATAGCAATCCCTAATTGCTCAAGTTTTAAATATAAATCATAAACCTTATTAAAAGCCTCCTCATAAGGGCTAACATCTAAAAGCTGAGAACCAATATGCATATGAATGCCTAAAACCTCAATGCCTGATAAACTACTCGCATACTGATAAACCTCTAGTGCACGCTTAATACTAATACCAAATTTATTCTTGGCCAATCCTGTTGAAATATAAGGATGGGTCTTTGGATCGACATCAGGATTAACTCTAATTGCAATACCAGCCTTTTTCTTTAAAAGGATTGCTCGTTCATTAATTTTTTCTAGTTCATCAACTGACTCAACATTAAACATCAATATTCCGGAATTAAGGGCAAAATCAATCTCTTCTTCTTTTTTTGCAACTCCTGCATACACAATTTTTTTAGGGTCAATCCCTGCTTTAAGAGCTCTGAATATTTCTCCTCCAGAAACAGTATCTGCACCAGAACCAAGCCCCCCCAATTCTTTTACCAAAGAATGGTTAGAATTACTTTTCATTGCATAACAAATTAAATGTTTAATATTAGAAAGCTCTTTTTTATAATCTAAAAAACTCATTTTTAAAGATTCATACGAATAGATAAAAAGAGGTGTTTGATATTTTTCTGCTAAACTTTTCAAATTAACAGTATCTAAAATTAATTGATTATTCTCATTTATTAGGTTCATATTTTTACCCCTTTAGCTTGTAACAATAGCATATTTTATTATAAATAAAATTATCTTTACTATATTTTCACCCTATATTCCCAAGAAAAATAATAGCCGTCCCTACTTATTAGCAACAATAACGGCACGCTTTGGTGCTGGATACCCCTCAACTGTTTGTGTCAAGTCATGCGGATTTAAAAAATCCTTTAAAGATTCTAACCTCATCCATTCTGAACTTTTTTGTTCCAACAAACTTGTGCTATTAATATCTACACATCTAATATTATAAAATCCTGACCGTTTAAGCCAAAACTTTAACATTTTAATTGAGGGTATAAACCAAACATTCGGCATCTTAGCATATCTATCTGTAGGCATCAAAAAATCACGACCATCATCAATGATAAGAGTCTCCAAAATAAGCTCGCCACCTTTCCTTAAAAAAGATTTTACTTGCAGTAAATGATCAATAGGTGCTGTTCTATGATATAAAATACCCATTGAAAAAACAGTATCAAAACATTTAATATTAGTAGGTAAGTCCTCACACTTAAAAGGAAGCACAGCTACATAGGGATTCTTAATATATTTCTGAAGCAAATAAAATTGTGCAACATACCTAAAATAAGGTTCAACCCCTATAACAAATTTAGCACCTGCACCTTTCGCACGCAATGAATGATAACCACTCCCACATCCAATATCTAAAACTGTACGATTTTTAAGATTAGCAATATGTGGAAAAACTCGCTCCCATTTCCAATCAGAGCGCCACTCTGTTTCAATAAAATTTCCAAAAATATTAAAAGGTCCCTTACGCCAAGGCTTATATTTTTTTAAAAGAGGCTTCAAATCAAATCGACATTCCCCCTCTATTTCAATATTTGCATTATCTAAAATAACTGATGTAGTTGAAATATCTGGAAACTCACCGTATATTATCTGCCAATCAAGAAATTCATCAAAGTATTCTTTATAAAGCTTTGCTTCCAACTCATTTTCAATCTGGTCAACAAAAACATCAAATTTGTTGGCACGCATAACTTTTAAAATTTCTGTATAGTCTATCATCGTCATATCTCTTCCATAGAGATATGACAGGACATCATCCCTACAATTTAATTATTAATTTTTATCTTTTATAACAATAAAAAATTACTATCAAAGCAAAAAAACTCAATTTCCATCAAAGGTTAAGCAAATATTTATCTCTTAATTTAAGATTAACAATCGTTTCTCTGCAAAATTAGACCACTCTGTTTGTGGAAACATATTTGAGATTAATGTATAAATTTCTTTAGCATTAGAAATATCACCTAAAAGCTCATAATTCCTAGCAATAGACTTATAAGCATTTGGAACTAAATATGAATCCGAAAAATTATTAATAATATTTTGCCAAGTTTCAAGCGCTTGCTGATACTCACCTTTCATTTCATAACTGTATGCTAAACTATCAACAAAGTTAACAGACACATAGTCATTTGGGTATTTTATAATTAATTTTTGATAAATATCAATGGCCTTATCAAAATCATTCAAGGAGTAAAACGCATTAGCTTTATAAAACAATATTAATTTTTGCATATCTTTTTTTGGGTTTTTAGCAAGTAAAGTATCTGCTGCTTCAACGGTCTTAGCATACTCCTCAGAATAAAAAAAACCTTGCATTTTAACATACTCATCAACTCTTTTATCAAACTTTTTTTCTTTATATTCAATGGTCAAAGGAATCAGTACAATTAAAAATAAAATTATTGCAGATAAAATAATTAGTTGGTCTTTATTCCCCTTAACCCATAAAAAAATTGCATCTACCCTTTGTTCCATCTTCGTCGTCATAAATTCTCTCCTTTACTAGCATTACTATATAAATACTAAATAATATGTTTATGATTGTTTCGAAACTATTGCACTTGAGTTTTGTAACATTTCTTGATAATCATTCTCTGTTAAGCCGGCAGCCTCGCACACCTCCAACAACCTTGTTTTATCTGCGATATCTTTAGGAGCATGAACATCATTATTAAGCACCAATCTAGCTTTATATTTTTTTGCTATGCTAGCAACATGTTTATTGGTCTGACTATGACTAAGCCGCGTTGTAATCTCTAAACAAACATCATTCTCTGTTGCAAGGATAACATCTTCATTCGTAATAAAGCCGGGATGTGCTAAAATATCAACATGAGCTTCAATTGCCGCATGATTAGTCCCCGGTGGAACATGTTCTGAAATAGTTTCCCCATGAACAACAATAATATCTGCACCATAGCGACGGCACTTATCTGTAATGTCTTTAATCAAATTTGGAGGGACATAACTAATCTCGACTCCTGACATAACCTTTATATCATACTCCTTTATCAAGCTCCCCTTAATAGCATTTACTGCCTCAATTACTTGCTTATAATTTGAGTAATCCACATGATCCGTAATAGCAATTGCTTTATATCCTATTATTTTTTCAGAATAAACAAGTTCAGAGGGCACCAAAATCCCATCACTTAAAAATGTATGTGTATGCAAATCAATCATTCTCTCTCCTCAATATTCTCACCTTTTAATAATTTAACATCTAATTAACATCTAAAAACAAACACTTATAATAAGTTAACATCTTAAGATCCCTATTATGATAAATATTTTTTAAATAATAAAAACTTTATATTCTGTATCCTTTCTTTTATAATTATTTTTTAAACAATATCAAAATATGAAAGAAACTTAAGCAATAAAAATTTCTTTACGGAAAATTAATAAAACAAAATTTTCTTATTCCTTATTTAAAGCTAGTAATTGTAGCGCATGAAAATATCCTAAAACAAGCTTAGAATACAAAATTTTTATTAAATCCCAATATCAATGATATTTATTTATAACACTAAGATCTTTATCTTCACATATGCAGGAGGATTTCTACTCATAATTAATTAAATTAATTATATATTTTATTGTTTCCAATCACAAATTTTGCTTTTTAAAAGTAAAGTTTTGATTTATTAAAATAATATTAAAAAATATTCTAGCAAAATTTTCTTGAATTTTAATCAGTTTATATTAAAATCTAAATTATCTTTCTAGTAGATTTTAAATTTTTTGATTTCTACATATTTATTTTTAAGTTAAAATATAGGAGTATTTGCTTTGAATATAGTGCTAACAGGATATATGGGAACAGGTAAAACGGCAGTAGCCAATGAACTGCAAAAACAGTTAGGATGGGAAGTTATAGATGTAGATGAGCGGATTGTAATATATGAGAATAGTACGATAGATGATATTTTTACAAAAAAAGGAGAGCCTTATTTCCGCAAAGTTGAAAGTAAAATTATTGCTGAGCTTTCCAACCTCGATCAAAAAATAATCGCAACAGGTGGCGGTGCAGTTTTAAACCAAAGTAATATCTATACTCTAAAAAAAAATGGCTTACTTATCTGCTTATCTGCTCAAGCAGAGCAAATTTATCAACGCCTTAAAGGTGATAATACAAGACCACTTCTTAAAGTGAGTGATCCTCTTGCAACTATCAAGGAAATGCTTAAAGCTCGTGCTAATTTTTATGCTAATAATAACTATAAAATCGAGACAATAAATCTTACAATTCAAGAAGTAGCAAAAAAAATTATTAAGTTAATGCCCCAAGCAATTGATGTTAAACTAAATCAAAATCCATATAAAATATACCTAAATAAACCATTCCAAGAATTAGTACATTTTTTACCACCTGCTTATAAAGTCCTGGTTATCTCCGATACTCATGTTGCTCCAAAGTATTTAGTAGATTTCATGACATCTCTAAAAGAAAAATACAATACTAATTTTCATCTCATTCCTTCAGGAGAAAAGTATAAAAATTTATCTGAAATCAGTAAAATTTATGAAGCAGCTATCAAACATGGGTTAGACCGTGACTCATTAATCATTGCTCTTGGTGGTGGAGTGGTTGGAGATATGGCAGGCTTTGCAGCGGCGACATACCTTAGAGGTATTAACTATATCCAAGTGCCTACCACATTACTCGCACAAGTTGATGCTAGCATTGGCGGAAAAACAGGTGTCGATTTAAAGCATGGGAAAAACCTAATAGGTGCATTTCATCAACCTAGCCTTGTCTGGATTGATCCACAATTTCTAAATACATTAAATGACAATGAATATAGAAATGGTCTGGCAGAAGTCGTTAAATACAGTGTGATTTCTCAAGGAACTTGGGATTTTTTAAGTTCTAATATAGAAAAAATATTAAAAAAAGAACCAAAAATATTAAAAAAAATGCTTGAAATATCTGCAAGAGCAAAAGCACAAGTTGTCTCAGAAGATGAAAAAGAAGCGGGGCTTCGTAAAATCTTAAATTTAGGTCATACTTTAGGGCATGCTTTAGAAGCGAATTTTAATTATGAATATAAGCATGGAGAAATGGTTGCTGTTGGAATCATCTTTGCCTCACATTTAGCATCAAAACTAAAAATTTGTAATCATAACATCGAAACAGAACTACAAAAAACCTTACTCAAAATTTTACCTAATTCTAAAGATGGCTCTAACCTCATAGATAAAATTAAAAATAAAATCAAAAATAAACAACACTTAAACCACATTATGGATATTATGGCTAAGGATAAAAAAATGTCTGAAGGAAAAATTGATTTTATAGTACCTGAAAAAATTGGAAAAGTACGCCTTGAATCATTGCAACTAGATACTATCAAAGATATATTGTCCCAATGGTAATAAAATATAATAAAAAATTACTTATCTTGATCAAAAGGAGAAAAAATGAATCAAACAGAAAAAATCGAACAAGTTGACCAGGAAATTTATCAAGCAATTATTAAGGAACAAAACCGCCAAAATAATAATATCGAGCTTATTGCATCGGAGAATTTTACTTCCACTGCAGTTATGGAGGCACAAGGCAGTGTTTTAACTAATAAGTATGCAGAGGGATATCCTGAGAAACGCTACTATGGGGGATGCGAGTTTGTTGATATTGTTGAAAATTTAGCGATAGAACGCGCAAAAAAAATTTTTGGCTGTGAATATGTAAATGTCCAACCACACTCAGGCTCGAGTGCTAATATGGCTGTTTATCTATCAGTCCTAAATATCGGAGACACTATTCTTGGAATGGATCTTTCCTGTGGTGGACATTTAACTCATGGGCACCCCATGAATTTTTCTGGCAAATATTTCAATATTGTCCCTTATAAAGTTAATAAAAAAACTGAACTAATTGATTATGATGAACTTGAAAAATTAGCAATTACAAATAAACCCAAGATGATTATATCTGGTGCGAGTGCTTATTCACGCGCAATCAATTTTGAACGCATTAAAGAAATATGCGATAAGGTTAATGCGTATATGATGGTTGATATTGCACATATTGCAGGTTTAGTTGCGGCAAACCTACATACCTCTCCAGTCCCATATGCTGACTTTGTGACCACAACGACACATAAAACATTGCGTGGACCCCGAGGTGGGATGATTATGGCTAAAGAGAAATATAAAGCAGAGCTTAATAGAACAATTTTTCCAGGGATTCAAGGTGGACCTTTAATGCATGTTATTGCGGGCAAAGCTGTTGCCTTAAAAGAAGCTATGACTGAGAAGTTTAAACTTGAACAACAACATGTCATTAATAATGCACAAACCTTAGCAAACGAATTAAAAAATAAAGGGTACCGTATTGTTTCAGGAGGGACAGATAACCATTTATTACTTGTCGATGTCATGGCTTCAAAAAATATCACAGGGAAAAATGCAGAAAAATCTCTTGACCAAGCAGGAATTACTACGAATAAAAATACAATCCCGTATGATACACAAAAACCCTTTATTGCCAGTGGCATTAGGTTAGGAACACCTGTTGTTACTACACGGGGAATGAGAGAACCTGAAATGAAATTAATTGCTGAATATATCAATGAGGCTTTAATCAATCAAGATAACAAAAATAAGCTATCTGAAATCAAAAATAAAGTAAAGCATTTATGTAATAAATTTCCTTTATATTATTAAAGCTTTTTAAGAGGCGAGAGAATATCATACCTCGCCTCTTAAAGCTAAAAAGCTCTTAAAGTCTAGCAATAGCGTTTAATAACCACGGTTTTAATAACACGTCCTTTAATCTCTTTAATCCAAAAACTAAACTCAGAATCACAAATAACTTCACCCTTTTGAGGAATCTTCCCCGCTAAATACATAATATAAGCAGATAAAGTTCTAAGATCCTCTGGAGCCTTCTTCTCTAAATTACAATCAAGTTCATAATCTAAATCATAAAGATCTATATCTGCATTGACAGAGTGCATCCCCTGAGGCAGTGCACAAATAGTTTGATCCCGCACATCATATTCATCTAAAATATCCCCCACTATTTCCTCAATGATATCTTCAATTGTTACCATGCCTTGGATTGTGTCATATTCATCAATAACAATAGCTAAATGATAATGCCCTTCTCTAAACTCATTTAAAAGCTCTGAAACTTTTTTAGTAGGAGGAATAAAATAAGCTGATCTTAACATATCATTTAAAATAATTAAATCTGCATTATCATTAAGAACTAAAAGGTCTTTTGTATACAATACGCCCAAAATATTATCCATATCTTTGTTATAAACAGGAATTCTTGAATATTTCCAAAATCTAACTTTTTCTAAAATTGAGTCCAGTGGTTCATCTATCTCAATACAGTCCATTTTACCCCTTGGGAGCATAATAGAGCGAACCATCATATCTTCAAATTTTAGAAGAGAAGAAATTACCTCTTTTTCACCTTCATCAATACTGCCATCATTTTTACTAATATCCAAAACTTCTAAAATATCGTCTTCATCCATACGGGGTTCTTCCTCTAATTTGATCCCTAAAATACCCGAAAACTTTAAAATATGATTACGCAACACTTTGTTAATGGGGTAGGTAATTCTATCAAAAAATAAAACAATCGGAACAACTTTAATAAAAAATTTTCGAGGATTTTCTCTAGCCAATACCTTAGGGAACATATCCCCTATCACAAATACTAATAATATCGCAATTACAGAAAAACTAAAAGCTAACAAAGAAGCAGAAAAGTTAGTAATTTCTGCTAAATCTTTAGCCATATTAACACATAGTAAGGAAATAAGTATAACACAAATATTATTCCATATTAAAATAGAATTTAAAATACGCCATGGCTGCTTTTTCCAAATTAAAATAATCTTTTTAGTCTTATAGTCATTTAAATAATCATCAATTCCCCCTTTATAATTTAATGATGCAATAGCTGTCTCTGCACCAGAAAAGGTGTAGGATAAAAAAAGAGCTAAAATTAGGCATAAAAACTCAATACTTAAAACCACTGATTCTCCTCAACTTTACATTTAATTTATAATTTCTTAACCTTCAAGATTAATCCTAAGATCCTAATCATTTTTAGGTAGATTCTGCCCTAATAGAAAAATATTTTCCAGTTAATCATTCTCATATTCATCTAACACATCTCCAATTACTTCTTCTAGAATATCTTCCAATGTAATAATACCTATAATTTGATTATCTTCTTGAACGAAAGCAATATGCTTACGAGATTCTTGAAATAGCCTAAAAACAAATTTTAAATCATCACTACTTTGAACAAAAAGAGGACTTCTTAAAAACTGATGTAAATCAAACTCACCTCTAAAAAGCATTCCTGCCAAATCTTTTGCATATAAAAGACCTTCTATATTCTGAAAATCACCTCTGTAAACAGGTATCCTTGATCTACCAAGTTCATGTGCTTTAGCAAAAATATTTTCTTCTTTTTCAATATCAATGGATAAAACTTCAGAATTAGGCGTCATTATTTCTTTAACTTTTTGCGTACGAAGTTTGAGAAATGAATGAATCATTTCTTCAGACTCCTCCTCTATAACTCCGACTTCTTCAATCATTTCTACAAAGTCATGCATATCCTCTAAAGTAAAATCAGGACTCTCTTTATGTTTTGTCCGGATAATATATTTTTCAAAAAAATGAAAAAAGAAAATAAGCGGGGAAACAAGATACATAAAAAATATAAGAGGAGAATAAATAACTCGAATCAGTTTATCAGCCTTTGATTTTGCTAAATTTTTAGGCATAATTTCACCAAAAATTAACATTAATATTGCTGCTGTAAAAAAAATAAAAATATTACTTAAAAGTAGATTAACTTTAAATTTCTCAGCCTGTGTCAAAATAACAAAACTATAAACAGATCCAAAGCCAATATTAACGATATTATTCCCAGCCAAGATACCCGTAATAAACCAAGCAGGATTAGTAATCCACACTATCAGTTTTCGATATTTTTTCTGCTTGGCAATCTGTTTAATTTCAAACTTAGAAAGAGTAAGCAAGACCATTTCTGAACTCGAAAAAAATGCAGATAAAAACATAAAAAAAAATATAAGTATAACTTCCACTACTTAATTCTCTCCTTATAAAAAAAGCCAATATTTTGTCTCTCCATTTCTATAAACCCTAACATTTTGTCTTCTTCCATACGCATCAGCTTTTTTTCATCATCGGTATAATCTTTATAACCTATTAAGTGCAAAAGTCCATGAATAATAAGGAGAGTTAATTCTTCTTCCTGAGTATTTCCGTAGTCTTTTGCTTGGAAATTTGCAACTTGCGGACAAATAAAAATCTCCCCAAAAATAGCTGGAATTTCTGGGTTAATGTTAGTAGTTTCTAAGGGCAAAGAAATAACATCCGTTAAAATATCAATACCAAAAATATCATTTTTTAGTTTACGGATCTGCCTGCTAGAGACAAATGAGATGAAAAGCTCAAGCTTATCATAGCTTAAGTAATCAGGAATTTTATATTTAATAAATGTATTAACAACAAAGCTAAAGTACTCTAAATTAAAAGTATACTTTCGTTGTTTATTTAAGAATTTTGTCTTCATTTTCCTCTTTTTTAGTATCAGGATAAGCAATTCTATTATGGTAAATACCAACTAAGGTTTGAACAAAGCTTTTTGAAATAATATTTAAATCAGAAAGTGTAATCTCTGCTTCCTCAAGCTGCCCATCAATAAACTTTTGATTAATAATTTTATTCACAACCATTTTGATATGAGAATGGGAATAATCTGTTTCACTATGTGTCGCCGCTTCAACTGGATCTGCCAACATTATAATGGCAGCTTCTTTTGACTTGGGTTTAGGACCAGGGTATCGATAACTCCTATCATCTAAATCCTTCCCATATTCTTGTTGAGCTTTATGATAAAAATAAGAAACGAGGTTATCGCCATGATGCTGCTCAATAATATCGATTACTTTTTTAGAAAGCTTAAGTTTTCTAGCCATATTAACACCATCTTTAACATGTGCGATAATAATCAAGCTACTTAAGTTAGGCTTCAAATCATCATGTTTATTCATCATATGTCGTGGTTTATTTTCAAAAAAATATTCAGCCTTTTCCATTTTACCAATATCATGATAATAAGCGCCAACACGAACTAATAAAGGATTAGCCCCAATTTCACGAGCGGCAGCTTCAGCAAGGTTCCCAACGATTAAGCTATGGTGATATGTCCCTGGGACCTCGACCATCATGCGTTTTAAAATCGGCTGAGTAAAATCAGCTAATTCCAACAGCTTAATATTAGAAATCATTGAAAAAATTGACTCAAGATAGGGCAAAAGCCCCATCGTTATGATGGCTGATGCAAAACCATTAGCACACCCCCAACCAAAAAGTTTTAGAATATCCCTCCCAGGTAAAATATAAAAATAATGCATAGCAATAATTGTAAAAAGGTTAAAAAAGCCAATATAAAAACCTGTCTTAGTGATATCTCTTCTATTCATAACATTCCGTGTCCCATAAATCGCTATCAAACACATAAAAAACATCGAGATAAAAACAGCAAAATTATATTCATAGACTAAAGTCATCAAAATAATTAAAACTATTGAAACAATAAATGCAACTAAAGGACCCAATAAAATATTAAGAATCATTGCAGCAGCAGGCAGTGGTGTTACCAAAAAATGAGCTCTACCACTATGTTTAACAATAATAATACTTACTAAAAAAGAAATGATAGTAAGTCCCACTAGTGAAAGGGAATCATCGCACTCTAAAATA
This sequence comes from bacterium, assembly GCA_024222485.1. GTDB lineage: Bacteria > RUG730 > RUG730 > RUG730 > JAAEPJ01 > JAAEPJ01. The sequence goes on from JAAEPJ010000335.1 coordinate 84,551, forward strand.
TCTGGGGCATACTTTTTAAAAAAGTAAACTCCAAAAAACATCACAGCACTCATCGTTATAGTTATTACAATAAAATTATTTAATGTAACTCCAAGAGCCACAACTAAAATAACAATTAGAATCAAATAAAGCAAAATCCCAATCAACCAAATCGGAACATGAAAGTCTTTTGCAAAATAAGATTCTTTACGAATTTTTAGGCTTGAAGTATTAGGATCCTCAGAAACCTTTTGAACTAAGCTAAGCAGGATTTTTCTAGCCCATTCTCTCCACTTAAAATCAATCATTATTTATGCCCCATATGCCTCAATAATTTTTTTTACCAAAAAATGTCTAACAACATCTTTACCAGTAAACTGAACAAATTTGATAGCTTTAATCCGACTCAAAATTTTTGCCGCCTTTCGAAGGCCAGATTCTTCACTATGAACAAGGTCTGTTTGCGTAACATCCCCAGTTACAGCAATCTGAGCATTTTCGCCCATTCTTGTTAAAAACATAAACATTTGTGCATTCGTCGAATTTTGTGCTTCATCTAAAATTATATAAGCATTATTTAGCGTTCTACCCCTCATATATGCAAGTGGCACAATTTCAATCATTTTTGTTTCACGGTAATAATTATATTTTTCAGGACCAATTAAAAAAATAAAAGCATCTTCTAACGGTCTAATATAGGGATTCAATTTTTCATTTAAATCTCCCGGTAAAAACCCGAGCTTTTCACCAGCTTCTATTACTGGTCGTGTTAAAATAATCCTATCTACTTTTCCATCAAGTAGCTTAGAAACAGCAACAGCCACTGCTAAAAATGTCTTACCTGTTCCTGCCGGTCCAATTGCAAATACAATATCATTTTTCATCAAGTTTTCAACATATTTTTTTTGATTAATAGTCCGCGGAGCCACTTGCTTTAGCTTATATGTCGTAAAAAAAGCAGAAAACTTAGAAAGGTTTGCTGCTGTCATGCTTTCTTTATTGCTATTTTGCATTGATGGTCTAGTGGTTGCCTCTGATGTTAAAATATTATGAATGATCTTCTCAATAAGATGTACTTCTGCTGCTTTCCCCTCAACCACTATTTTATTCCCGCGCTCCCAAATTTTAACATCATATTGCTTGGCTAATTTTTTTATATTCTCATCTTTAGGGCCTAGAACTTTAATCAAGTTTTCAAAATCATTAACTTGTATTATCTTTTGCATAATTATCCTATACTTTTATTTAAAATAAGTCTCTTTTTTAATGCTTCTTGAAAAAAAAATTAAAAAAATATTTATAATTAAATAATTTCAATAAAAAATAAACGAGTATCTATCATTAATAACCCTCTTTATATCAAAATAGCTATCGACAGTTCAACATCTAAATATACCTAAAAAACTTACTCATTTTCGAAATTAAGCTTCTCTTTTAATTTTAGGCCTAATTCCATTAACTGTGTATTATCTACATGAGAAGGTGCCCTTGTCAAAGGACAAGCTGCTCTCTGTGTCTTTGGGAAAGCAATCACATCACGAATAGATTCAGTTTTAGTAGCTAACATAATTAACCGATCAATCCCCAGGGCAATTCCACCATGTGGTGGTGTTCCATATTCTAAAGCATCCAACAAAAACCCAAACTTTTCACGCCCTTCACTTTCAGTAATACCTAAGAGCTCAAAAACCTTTTTCTGCATCGCAATATTATGAATCCGAATACTTCCACCACCAAGCTCCACTCCATTTAAAACAATATCATAAGCACGAGATTTTACACTTAAAATCTCATCTTTAGACATTTTATTTAGTTCTTCTAAACTAACATTTGGAGCAGTAAAGGGGTGGTGCTTAGCAAAATATCGACATTCTTCTTCATTATATTCTAGAAGGGGAAAATCATTAACCCAAACAAAATTGTAATCTTGATCATCTATTAAACCTAGTTTTTTAGCTAAGTGCTTACGAATAGCACCTAGAACTGTCTGAGCAAGTTCCTTATCATCACTAACAATCAAAACCAAATCCCCTTTTTCCATCTCAAGTTTTGCAATCATTTTATCAATATTATCTGGTTTTTCAAACTTACTAAGAGGAGACTCTAAACCATTATCAGTATACTTACCCCATAAAAGACCTTTAGCTCCTAAGTCTTTTGCTTTTGCGATCAATAAGTCTAAATCTTTACGCGAAAAACTTGATCCCCCATTAACTTTAAGACCTATCACTACTTCTGCACTCTGAAAAACCTTAAACTCAGTATCAATAAAAATATCGGATAAATCATTTAGTTCCATCTCAAACCTCAAATCAGGAGCATCTGAACCAAACCTTCTCATGGACTCATCATAACTAATTCTAGGTATTGGAGTATTAACATTAACTCCAAAGTCTTTAAATGTATGCTTAATCATACGATCTAAAACATCATAGATATCTTCCTCATTAATAAAAGACATTTCAATATCTAGTTGTGTAAACTCAGGCTGACGATCTGCACGTAAATCTTCATCACGAAAACACTTAGCAATCTGATAGTATCTATCAAACCCAGAAACCATCAAAAGTTGTTTAAAAAGCTGTGGGGATTGTGGAAGGGCAAAAAATGCACCATTATCAACACGGCTGGGTACAAGATAGTCACGAGCACCTTCAGGCGTAGACTTTGTTAAAATGGGCGTCTCAACATACATAAATCGTTCTTTTTTTAAAAAATCTGAAACGGCTTGAATAAAAAAACTCCTTTTTCTAAAAATATCTTGCATCTTAGGGTTTCGCAAATCTAAATAACGATACTTAAGACGAACATCTTCTGCAACATCGCGTGAATTTTCAATATCAAAAACAGGAGGTTTTGATGCGTTTAATATTTCTATATTAGAAATTACTACCTCAATATCACCTGTGTTCATATTCGGATTAACAGCGCCTTCGAGTCTATTACATACTTGACCTTCAACTCTTAACACATACTCAGTCCGAATAGAATGAATTAGTTTTTGCAAATCTTCAGATTCTACTTCTTCTGGTCTAAAGACAATCTGCACCAAACCTGTAATATCTCTTAAATCACAAAAAAATACTCCACCGTGATCACGACGAGTATTAACCCATCCACTTAAAACCACATCTTGACCGACTAGTCGGTCTGTGACTTCTCCACAATAATGTGTCCTAAACATTTTTTAAATTTCTCCCAATCAAATCAATATTAATGTAGAAAAAGACAAATCACTTAACTCTACAATTTAAATTCTTATTTTTTTAGCAATAACGGTCCTACGCTATAAAAATCATAAATATTTTTTTAAAACATCAACTTTATCTAATTTTTCCCAACTAAATTCTTCTCTGCCAAAATGTCCATAAGCTGCAGTTGCAGAATAAATAGGTCTTTTAAGATCTAACATCTTAGTAATACCTTTTGGAGTTAAATCAAAACTTTCGCGAACTGCTTTTTCAATATCTATGACAGAAATTTTAGCCGTTCCCATCGTATCAACCATCACAGAAACAGGCTCTCGAACTCCAATTGCATAAGCCAATTGCACTGTACATTTATCCGCAAGCCCTGCTGCAACAATATTTTTTGCAACATAACGAGCGGCATAAGAAGCTGACCGATCAACCTTTGAAGGATCTTTCCCTGAAAATGCTCCACCACCATGTGCGACCATACCACCATATGTATCAACAATAATCTTACGACCTGTCATTCCTGTATCAGAAACTGGACCTCCAATCACAAATTTACCCGTTGGGTTTACTAAAAATCGAGTATCATCATCCATTAAATTTTTATCAATTACTGGAATAATAACATTCTCAATAATTTCATCAATTGATTTTTGAGTAATATGTTTTCCTGTTTCATCAAGAATTTCTTCCGTATGTTGAGAGGAAATTAAAACTGTATCAACTCTAAAAGGTTCATTATCCTTATACTCAATTGTTACCTGAGATTTTCCATCAGGTCCAAGGTACGATAAAATCCCTTTTTTCCGCACAAATGTTAACTGTCTTGCTAACTGATGAGAAAGCATAATAGGCAATGGCATTAATTCTTTTGTCTCACGACAAGCATAACCAACCATTAAGCCTTGATCACCTGCTCCTCCAATATCAACCCCTTGTGCAATATCAGGTGACTGGTGTCCAATAGCATTCATTACACCACAGGTTTGAAAATCAAACCCAAACTTTGTGCCAGTATAGCCAATCTTTTTAATTGTATCTCTTGCAATCTTTTGGGCATCAATTTTTGCAGTAGTGGTTATCTCTCCACCAACGATGACCATTCCCACTGTTATGAAAGTTTCACAGGCTACACGACCATTGGGATCTTGAGATAAAACAGCATCTATAACTGCATCAGATATTTGATCACAAATCTTATCAGGATGCCCCTCTGTTACTGACTCGGAAGTGAATGCGTAATCTCTTGTTTTGTGCATTTTCTGCTCCTTTAGTTTAAGTAGAAGTGCAAGGTATATATCTACCAACTCTTCATTTTTTATTTATCATTATACCACCAAATAATTTAGTGTTCTCTTTAATTTCAATATTATCCATAATAATACAATTATTCAATTCAACATTTCTCTGGATACAAACATTATTGCCAATAATAGAATTTTTTAAAGTGACATTCTCCCCAATAATACAGTTATCCCCAAGCACATTATTCTCTTCTAAATAAACATTAGCCGAAATATTACAATTTTGTCCAAAAAAATATTTATTATCTGAGACACTCGTTGCATTATCTAATGCATGAAACTGTGCTGATCTATAGGCATCAATATCTCCAATATCACACCAGTAGCTTTTCATTTCATACGCATAAATTGGAAGGTTCTGTTTCATTATTTGAGGCCAAACATCGTGACCAAAATCATAAAACTTACCTTTGGGGATATAATCAAAAATTTCAGGTTCAAAAACATAAACACCTGTATTAATTCTATTTTCATAAATATCTTTTAACTCTGGTTTCTCCCTAAACCACTCTATTTTATTTGTCTTTTCATCCGCAAAAACAACACCATATTTAAACTTTGTATTATAACGCTTAAGCACAATAGTTGCGATTGAATTATTCTTTTTATGAGACTTTATCACATCAGATAAATCAAGGTCAAGTAAACCATCACCACTCATTACAATAAAAGTCTCGTTCAATGTTTCACGAGCTCTACCAACACCACCAGCTGTGCCCATTAAATCTTTCTCATATAAATACTCAATATTAACCCCAAAGTCCCTCCCATCACCAAAATAATCTTTAACTTGGCTAGGGTAAAGGTACAAATTAATAATAATATCTTTTATCCCATGCTCTCTCAAAAGCTCAATTGTCCTCGCCAAAAGAGGTCTATTTAAAATTTTCAACATAGGTTTTGGTGTATCATAGGTAAGAGGTCTGAGTCTTGTTCCCATACCCGCACACATGACAAATGCTTTTGTTATTTTTTTCATAAAAATTACCCTTGCAACGATTATAACACAGAAATATTAAAATCCACAAAAAGTGAACACAAAAAAGTAAACACAAAATTTAAAAAGATAAGTATTTTAAAAAATTAAAAATTTCTACCAAATTTTTCTCAACGACTTCTCCTGTTTTACGAATTTTCAACTCTAACTGATTTGTTTTCAAATATTTTTTACCAACAATAATCATAACAGGAACACCTAAAAGCTCCATATCATTAAACTTAACACCAGGACGTTCTTTTCTATCATCAAACAAAACATCGTAGCCTTCTTTATTTAAATCAGCATAAAGTTTCTCAGATAACTCTAATAGCTCTTTGTTTCTAATATCAACACAAACAAGCCCAATCTGATATGGAGCAATAGCCCATGGCCAAACAATACCCTTATCATCATGATTCTGTTCAACCGCTGCTGCAACCACACGCGACACACCTATACCATAGCACCCCATAATAATAGTATTCCGTTTTCCTTGATCATTTAAAAATTCAGCACCAAGTGGGAGGGAATATTTCATCCCTAATTTAAAAATATGACCTACTTCTATTCCTCGACTAAAATTTAATTCTTTCTGGCATTTAATACATTTGTCATGCTCTTGAACCAACATTAAATCAACATATTCTTCAATATCAATCTCATTAATATTTATAAAATGATAGTCTTTTTTATTCGCTCCTGAAACGGCATTTTTTATATTCCCAATACTCTCTTCAGCTATCACTCTAAGTCCTTTTCTTAGACCAATGGGACCTAAAAAGCCCTTTTGCACACCCGTAATATCCATTATTTCTTCATCCGTTGCAAGACGAAGATCTAGTGCATCCAAATAGGTTGCAAGTTTAATCTCATTAATAGTTCTATCTCCACGAACTAAGATGACAATATAGTCCTTATCTGCATAGTAAACTAAAGTTTTTATAAACTGTTTTGATTCAATATTTAAAAATTCAGAAACTTCTTCAATTGTTTTTTTATCTGGAGTTAGGATTTCTTGCATTTCTTGTTTTTTAACAAAATTATTATCTGTATCTGGAGTATCATAATCCATAAGAGCAACAGCTTTTTCAATATTTGCAGCATATCCACACTCACAGCTAGCGATTTCGCTCTCCCCAGTATCAGCCATTACCATAAATTCATGCGAAAAATTCCCGCCAATTGAGCCACTATTAGCCTCAACAACACAAAACCCCAATCCACAGCGTTTAAAAATATTTTCATAAACTTGATACATTATTTTATAACTTTCAGCCGCGGACTCATCGCTGACATCAAAACTATAGGCATCTTTCATTAAAAACTCACGAGAACGCATAATTCCAAATCGCGGACGAATCTCATCACGAAATTTAGTTTGAAACTGATAAAGAATAAAAGGTAACTGTCGATACGAATCAACAATATCAGCAACCAAGCTAGTGATAACTTCTTCATGCGTAGGACCAAGACAAAAATCTCGTTCATGTCGATCCTTTAGCCTTACAAGCTCCTTACCATAAATTTCCCACCTACCTGATTTTTCCCATAATTCTTTCGGTTGCAATGCAGGCAAAGATATCTCTTGTGCAGAAACCTTATCCATTTCTTCACGAATAATATTCTCTACTTTCTTCAAGACCCTATGCCCAAGGGGAAGCCACTCATAAATACCACTTGCTAGCTTGCGAACCATTGAAGTTCTGTGCATTAATTTATGGCTAACAATTTCTGCCTCACCAATATCTTGTTTCATTGTTTTGATAAATGCTTTTGAATATTTCATTTATTAGCTTATCCTAAATATCTAGATTAGATTTTAATTTAAATTTCAACTTAGAACCTTCAAACACAGTCTAAGCCTGCTCTAAACACCTCAATGTTCAGATTAACAATCTTTTCTCCCTTATGCTTAAAGCTCTCTTTAATCGCTTCTTCCATTGATGCCTGCTTCAAAAGTTTAACCCTAGCAATAAACAAACCTAACATAGCCATGTTTGCCATAATCTTAGAACCAAACTTTTCTGACAAGGTATTTGCCTCGAGGACTAAAACATCTATATTATTCTCAATTTTAACAAGGTCAGAATTTAAAAACATCAAACCATCTGGCTTTAAACTTTTACGAAATTTTTCAAAGGCAAGACGACTGAAACATAAAACATAATCAGGCTTATAAACTATTGGAGAACCAATAAATTCATCGGAAATAATGACCTTACAATTGGCTGCACCGCCACGCATCTCTGCTCCATAAGAAGGAAAAAAAGTTGTCACTTTATCTTCTAATATTGCTGCTTTAATTAAAATATTTCCTGCTTGCATAATACCTTGACCACCATAGCCGGTGATAATTATTTCTTTTTTCATTTTTACCCTTTCTAAAATAGAAACAGCCTATTTTAGCTGTACTTATACTATAAAATAAAAGATCCTGAACCAAATTTTAGCTATCCTTAAAAACACCTAACGGAAAAGCCTTAGAGATGGTATCTTCTATCATTTGTAGTGATTCTACTGGAGTTTGGTACCAAGCTGTTGGACACATGGCTAGAATCTCAACTAATGAAAAGCCTTTTCCATTTAATTGGTTCTCCATCGCTTTTTTTATTGCAGCTTTTGCTTTTAAAGTATTAGCTGGAGAGTTAACTGCTACACGCTCCAAATAATGGACATAATCAATATTACTTAAAAGTTCACATACTTTCATCGGGTACCCATCTTCTTCAGTCCGACCTTGAGTAGTCGTCGTTGTAACCTGATTTGGCATAGTTGTTGGTGCCATTTGCCCACCCGTCATGCCATAACAAACATTATTGACAAAAAAAATTGTAATATTCTCTCCTCGATTAGCTGTATGTAACATTTCATTGCCACCAATTGCTGCTAAATCACCATCTCCTTGATATGTAAAGACTACTTTATTAGGGTTTGTGCGTTTAATTGCCGTTGCGACTGAAGGGGGTCGCCCATGTGGCGCTTCACAAGTATCAAAATCCCAATATAAGTACCCAAAAACGGCACATCCAACAGGTGCTACAGCAATAATTTTCTCGCGAATATTAAGCTCATCTATCACCTCTGATAAAATACGATGTATAATACCATGGCCACAGCCAGGACAGTAATGCTGTGGCGTTTTTTTTAAACTTTCTGGCATTTCAAATTTCATATTAATTCCTATATTTTAAGTCGGAAGATAAAACTCTTCCTTCTATTCACAATGCAGATATTAGGCTTAGATATATAGATAAGATCAAGCCTCTACATCATATTTTTAACCTTACTGATAATTGTCTCGACCTCAGGCACTCCTCCACCTGGAATACCATAAAACTGCACCTCTGATTTACCTAAAACTGCCAACCTGACATCCTCGACCATCTGACCAGAACTCATCTCAACTACCATAAATTTTTTGCCAGCATCAGCAAGGGCAGCAATCCTTTTTGAAGGAAAGGGGAAAACTGTTTTTGGTCTTAAGTATCCGACATTAAAGCCAGAATCTCTTAAGTTTAAATACGCATCATAAATAATCCGCGCACTCGTTCCATAACCAACTAAAACCACATCCGCATCATCAGTAGATACTTCCTCGAAATCTACTTCAACTTCCATCTTATTAAACTTCTCAAGTAACTTATAATTATGTTCTGTAAGAGCACCTTCTTCCATAATTAATGATCTAATAAATCTAGAAGATCTATTTTTACAACCTGTTAAAGCCCAATCTGATGCATTAAAAACTTCGTCTTCATCAGGGTATTTAGCAAGCTCATTTAAATCAACTTTCTCAATCATTTGACCAATAACACCATCTGCTAGAATCATTACAGGATTTTTATATTTAAAAGCTAAATAAAATGCTTTTTTAGGCATCTCATACATTTCTTGAACATTGGATGGTGTTAACACAATCATTTTATAATCACCATGGCCACCACCTTTAACTGCCTGAAAATAGTCCCCCTGTGCACCTGAGATATTACCAAGACCGGGACCACCTCTTTGCACATTAACAATGACTGTAGGCAACTCACATCCAGCCATATAAGAAATTGTTTCTTGCATTAAAGAAATTCCCGGCGATGATGATGATGTCAAAGCCTTTTTCCCAGTCATTGCAACCCCATATATCATATTTACTGATGCAAGCTCAGACTCTGTTTGTAAAAAAACACGCCCTTCTTCACGCATTCGCACGGACATAGATTCCGTAATCTCATTCTGTGGTGTAATAGGGTAACCAAAGTAGGCATCAAGTCCTGCAGAAATAGACCCTTCGACTAAAGCATTATTTCCCTTCATTAATTTAATCATTTTCTTTTACCTCAATTGCAAAATCTGGGCACATTAAGTAACATTTCCCACAAGCAATACAATCCCCAATTAATTCGACTGGATGAACTCCAGATGTATTAAATTCTTTGCTTACAGATAATACATTAACTGGGCACACTTCAATACAAATCCCGCAACATTTACAGTATTCTCTATTAATTTCTACTTTTTTCATATATACAAACCTTTTATTACCATAATATGTAATCTATAATCATGTCAAACTATTTAAAATTACAATATTTATAAAAATCTTAATAATAAAATCAATAACTTTAAAGGTTTAACAAACCAAGAATCAAAATATTTTCACTTTTAATGGGATAAATTACCATTAAAAATTAATAAGCGGCTCACCATTCAATAGTCATGCCTGCAGAAGTAAATCCTGCACCAAAACTAACTAAAACAATCTTATCTCCTTTTTGGATCCGACTTTCTTCAAGTGCCTGCGAAAGAGCAATGGGAATTGTCGAGGCACTAGTATTTCCAATCTTATGTAAATTAATATAAACTTGATCTTTTTTTAATTTTAAACGCTTTCTAATAGCCTCAATAATTCTAATATTTGCTTGGTGCGGAATCAATAACTTAATGTCATCCTTATTCCATCCAGAGCATTCAACAACTTTCACAGCAGCATTCTTCATATCTGTAACTGCATTTTTAAAAACCTCATTACCTTGCATCTCAAGAAAATGTTGACTTTGCTCTAAAGTGAGCTGACTAGCAGGATTCTTTGAGCCACCAGCTTTAATTATTAAAAGATCATAATTATCACCATTACTATTAAGTTCGGATCTTAAAATACCTGAGGAATCATTGCTAGCTTCAACAATTGCAGCACCTGCTCCATCGCCAAATAACACACAAGTCACTCTATCTTTCCAATCGGTAACAGATGAAAGCTTTTCCGTTGCAACAATTAAAACCCTTTTGCTCGGGTCAGATGCAATATATTTCTCAGCAATATCCAAGCCATAAATAAAACCTGAACAAGCGGCTGAAATATCAAATGCAAAAGCTTTCTTTGCTGCTAATTCCTTTTGAATTAAGCAAGATGTCGATGGGGTCTGATAGTCACCTGTAATTGTTGCACAAATAATAATATCTATATCATCAGCACTCAACCCTGCTTTTTGCAATGCATCTTTGGCAGCCATAACCCCCATAGTAGCAGCAGTCTCCCCACTGGATGCTATTCTGCGTTCCTTAATTCCGGTACGCTGAGTAATCCACTCATCGCTAGTATCAACCATTTTTTCAAGGTCTGCATTAGTTAAAATTTTTTCAGGTAAATAATGTCCTACTGAGACTAACTTTACTTTTTGTTTCATATTTTCACCTTCACCTATAATACTCCAATATTCAAAAAAACTTATAAAGTTTAAAATAATTTGTTTATAAAAAACCCTACCCAAAGCATAACCTATTCATATTCCAAAATTTCAACATGCTTTCTATCTAATAAAACTACGTTTCTCTATTGGTATTTGCAAAATAAAAGCACTGCCAAGCTGCTTTCCTTTAAGTGGGCTTTCAACCCAAACACGCCCGCTGTGAACATCAGCAATATCTCTTACCACTGAAAGCCCCAGACCTTCACCTTCTTGCGCTGGGAAGTCTCCCACTTTCACATATTTACTAAAAATTTTATTATGATTCTCTGGAGATATCCCTGGACCTTCATCGATAATAGATATCTTAACAAAACCATTCTTCTTACAAATATTAACATATATTATACTGTTTTCAGGAGAAAATTTCACAGCATTTTCAAAAATTTCATCAAACATCTCTTCGAATAAACTCTTATCAAGATAGACAGATTCAATAAACATACTAATATTTAAACTCGTTTTTAACTGTTTCTCATTAAGCTTAATATCAAATTTTTTAATTTCTGAGTTAATAATATCAACGGCATTATAGGTCCCCATATTAAAATCATTCAATGCTAAATTAAAAAACCAACTATTTCTAAGATTATTAATCTTACTCTCAAATAAACGAATACTTTTATCAAGAATATCTTTATCTTGTATTTTTTGTCTAATATAAAAAAAAGGAGAATCTTCTTCACTACGAACAAGAGAGATCAAACTATCAACCTCTCGAATTAATCTATTTGACTGGTTCGTTCTAACGATTAACTCTCTCTCTAAAAAAACTCCATCTGAAATATTTTTATTAATAACCAAATACTTTTGAATACCTGAGATATTAACAACTAAAATCGTACAATAGTAATATAAAACTTTCCCAGAATAATCAACAAGAAGAAGCTCTCCTTCCCAAATACCAGAATTACTTAAACTTTCTTTCATCGCAGAAAAAAACACTTCAAAGTCACGAATATTAGCAATATCATTCCATTTTCGACCGATAACTTCTTCTTCTTTAACGACTAGGTTAGTTAAAACAAGACGATTAACTTTTTCAACATTAAAGCTAGTATCTGTAAGAAATATATCTTCAGAAAATTTTTCAAAAATAGAGTCTTGAAAAAAATCTTGAAATGAGTAATGATAATCAGTAATTAAACCTTTAAAGCCATTCAATATTTTCTCAAAAATAAAATTAAAACACCTTAATTTATTCCCTACTTTAATTTCTAAAACAAGCATGCCAGAATTTGCATTTAAAATACTGTTAGTATTATATAAAAAACCATTATTACTTGCAGATTTAATCTTGACTTTTGGATCATTAAGCATATTAACAATATTATCTAATTCTTTATCAAATACTTGATTGATAAACTTATGGCAAGTATTATTTGCATGCAAAATTTGACCATTATCATCCGTATTAAATTCTGATATATTTAACATATTTAAACAACTTCTCTTCGTCTCTGAAACCAAAAAACTAAGGTTCGGATTATCTTTAAGTCTTAGAAAAGTCATAGTCTCAATATGGGTTGTCTGTGGAAACATATCAATAGCCTTAAAGTCAACAATATCATAAATTTCTTTTAAAATATTGAGATCATCTACTAAAGTTTCAACCTTGCATGAAGTATAGACAAGTTTACTTGGCAAAACTTTTAAAATATTTTTAATAGCTTTCCGACCAAGACCACTTCTAGGTGGATCAACAAGCATGCTAATTTCAGCATTAAGTGGAACTAGCTCATTATTATTTAAAATATTTTCTACTCTCCCACAAAAAAATTTACAATTTTCAACCTTATTGTCGGCTATATTTTCTTTCGCAAGCTTAACGGCCTCATCATTAACTTCAATACCCAAAACATTTTTAAATTCGCTCGCTAAGTAAATAGCAAATCCTCCAACACCAGAATATAAATCAATTAAAACATCCCCCGATTTTAACCATTCCTTAGAAATTTGATACATTTTCAATATATTAAGGCTATTAACCTGAAAAAAACTATAAGGTCCAATTTTATAACTATATCCATCAATATTTTCTATTAAATATGGTTCTCCATAAATTAATTTTGTCTCATCTGAAAAAGCTGAGTCTGCAACTCTTTTATTAATACTTAAATAAACACTCTGAACTTTTATCTCTGCTTTTATAATATCTTGAACTAATGAAGAAAGTTCAAAACTCTCTGTCGCAACAAAATTCAGCATAAAAGTATCCATGCTTTTACTATAACGGATAATAAGAGTCCTTAAAATTCCAGTATGTTTTTTCTTATTATAAGCAGATAGATCATTAGCATTGACCCATTCTTTAGTAATTTCCAAAACTCGATTAGTCTCAGGAGTTTGCATTAGACAATTTTTTATATCAACAACACTATTAAATTCCCCATATTTATGTAACCCAAGACCTAACTCATCCTGATTGTCAAAAAAAGTAAACTCCATTTTATTGCGGTAATAATTTATATTCTGAGAAGGAATAATTTCAATATTATTACTTAGAAAAGAATCTAAATTTACTTTTTCAAAAACTTTAATTAAATTTTGTTTCTTATCCTTAAGCTGCTCAATATAATCTAAGTGGCGCAGGCTGCATCCGCCACAATTTTCATAATGCTTACATATTTGTTCCATTGTATTTCCTTAATTATCATTAAGATAACTCTAATAATAAAAACAATAAACCTTTAGCTCTAAAACTCTACCCCAATAGCGGGTATTTCTATTATGGCATCATTAGTTTTTAAAACTTGCTCTTGATATTTTTTAGCGGAAAGCACTAAATCCAAAATATTACTTTGAAATTCATTTACACGACCTGTAAATACTGCCTCATCTCCATAATTCTTTGCAGCAACTTCACTTACTTTTCCCAAAACATTATCATAAGCACAAGTCAAAACAATATAATTCCAAAGGCTAACATCTCCAGTTAAAATCTCTGTTGGAAGAAAAATCTTAATTTTACTCTTAGCTTCATTCACTTCATAATCTAGCTCTGCACGCTGCATAACAGCACCATCAATTTTTGCTTGGTATAAGACTATCCCTTTTTTATTAAATACAATACAATATTCCCAAGCACTCTTAAGGTCTGTAAAAGCTTTCCTTCCTGCTAATAATTTAGTATTTCCTAAGCCTTTTCTACCATTTAAATCAATATAAATATCTAATTGTAATTTATCCAAAATTTTCCTATCCAAGCGAGAAAAATTAACCTCTATATTAATACCATTATTATCTTTTAAAATTGAAAATTTTCGAATATCATAAAAACCTCTTTCGTTTAAATTTTTTGGATATTTAAACGATCCATCGCCATAATCATCACCCTTAGCATCATAAACAACAAGTCCTCCAGAAAGCTCCGTTAAAGAATTAGCAATAAACCTCATTTTTTTCTCTTTTTGTTCTTTAAAGTCAATATCTAAAAACTTATAAATCTCCATACGCATAGCTAGATGATTAGGATCTAGGGGTAACCTTAAATCAAGCATTTCTAAATAAAACCGTGCATTCATTTTATAAATATATCCCATTAAGGCTTTATAGTCTTTTTTCTTAATTTTCCCTCTATTTTTCAATTTTTCTAACTTCTTTAAAATATTCCCTAAATTTTGCCAATATTCAAGTTCACTCTTTTGATCAAACCAACTAACAACATTATTAAGATTAATAATAAAATCTTGCTCAGTAATATCAATAACCTTACAAAACTCTTTTTTAGTATCCATATCTTCTACAAAAAGTTGCTTTAAAGATTTAGAAACCTCTTTCACTTCTTGATCACGCTTACGAAACTCTTGGATTATAAACTTCTGCAACTTAGTAATTGAATTTATATATTTATTCTGCTTAAAGATTTTTTTATAAATTTTAGCAAGAGAGTCTATGTTATTTATTTTATGAAAATCAAAAATAAAAACAGCATCACTACCAGAAAGATTAATCAATTCAATATTTTTTTTAAAAATTTTCAAGCTTATTTCAGGGTATTCATAATCTAAAAACACATTTTCAAAAAGCAAACAAATATTTTTTTTATGAGTTTTTTTCTTAATTATCACCTGTTCATAGTGACTAAAGTCACCTTTATTTAAAACTATTTCATAATCACGGATAGCAAAAATATTAAATACATTCTTATCTATAAAGTCAATATCGGAAATAATACCTTGTGGTAATTCTTGTGAGATGCTCTCTTTAAGAGTAAAAAAAGCAGCATATTTCTTAAAGGACTTGGCAACATGCCACATCGCAATATAAGGCAGATTAATCGACTTTTTGAGCATTTCATTTAAGTAAAGGTGTACTTGAGAACTGGCTAGAAGATCGACTTTGGCATTAAAATACGGATAAACTAAGAATTTCCAGTTTTTTTGCCAATTTACTTTATTCACAAAAAAATCATAAACTTCTTGCAACTTTTCTTTTTTATAATTTATTAAAAATTCTAAATCATCTTTATCTAAAAGTTCTTCATCTATTTTCTTAATAATTTTTTGAATTCTACGCTCGCTTAAAGAAAATTCATCCAGGTAACCAAGATAAATTCTCACAACTTGATCAAATAACTGTGCCTCAGTAAGGTCCTCCGCATAAATTTCTAGTTCAGATTCAACTTGATCAAGACTAAAAATTTCTTTTAATGTACTTGTACTGATTATCAAATCATTCAATAATAAAAATTCAAATATATCCGTTACTATACTTGATTCACTTGAAGACTCCAAAGACAGAGTTTTGTCCACTGATCCAACAGGTAAGTTTGCGTTATTATCCCCAAAATTGAAAGCCTTAAAATATTCTAAAATTTCAGGATTAATCGCAATAGAAATAGGTTTATTACGACAGTTTTCTTGCAAAATTTTTAGGGAGGTATAATGTCTTAAAATCTCTTTAGTAATCTCAAGAGTATTCCTCGTTGATTTATCTATAAAATACTTTGAATCAACCTGCATATCATAAACAAAAATCAAACCATAATTATAGTTACTTTCATGAAAGGTATTATTTTCTACAATTTTACTCTCGCTCATTAAGTTTTGCAAAGATACAGAACTTTTGGCAACTGTTATATCTAAATCTAAACTTATTTCTTCTGGTGTCTTAGCTCTTAATTGCTTAGATTCTCTCAGCAAGTTTTGAGAGTTAGAATTCTTATCCAAGGCATCAGGATTCTCTTCAGCAAAAACGGGACAGAAAAAAAATAAAATTAAGATAGTAAAAAATATTATTTTAAAGTCTTTCAGTATTTTCATAGTTTTATTTTAATAAAGAATTATTTCAATAGAAATATAAGCTCCATTGAGTCTACCGTAAAACAGATAACAATGCTTCTAATCCAAGCTCATAGCTCTTTGCGCCAAAACCAAAAATTTGCCCGATACAAGCGGCTGAAATAATTGATTTATGCCTAAAATCTTCTCTTTGATAAATAGAAGATAAATGCACTTCAACAACAGGCAAATGAGAGGCCTTAATCGCATCATGTATGGCAATACTTGTATGAGTATAAGCTCCAGGATTAATAACGATACCATCAATATTTTCATCTGTACAAGCTTTACCAATTTGATCTACAATCTCACCCTCAATATTAGATTGAAAAAAACTTACTTTTGTATTCTCAGATGATATTTTTAAAATGTTTGCATTTATTTGTTTCAATGTCAAACTTCCATAAATCTCTGGCTCACGCTTCCCTAAAAGATTAAGGTTAGGACCATTGATTATTAAAATATTTTTCATTTAGCCTTAGTCCTCAATAAAGAATAGATTTACTTTTTTAAGTATAACAAAATATTCTAAGAAAGCATATTTTTTACAAGGTGGCAAAAAAACTCTACACCGACCTCTAATGCATCCTCATCTATATCAAATTTAGGATTATGCCACTCTTCTATAATTCCCTTATCTTTATTTCCAGTTCCAAGATGGATATAACAACCCGGAACATATTCTAAATATTCAGCAAAATCCTCACCGCCCATACAGGCTTTTTCTAATGCGAGATATTCCAAATCATTCACTTTAGCAACTTCTAAACATTTATCAAATAATTTTTCATCGTTAGTTACTAATTCAGCCATATTGCGTATTTCTAAATTAAAGTCTATTTTCTCTGTTTCTTCATCTATAATTTTCCTTATCGTTTGTTGAATTTTTTTTCTAACATCATTATTTAGAGTTCTGATTGTCCCTTTAATGGTTAGATATTTTGGCATAATATTAAAAGCTGTCCCTGCAGTAACCTGGCAGAGAGTAAGGATTGAGTCTCCTTTTTCAATCTGGTAAATTTTCTGAATTATATTTGCAGCTACCAAAATTATATCTGGAGTTTTTTCAGGCATAGCTGCATGCCCTCCCTTACCAATAAGTTTTAAATCGATTTCATCAACTGCAGCCATAATCGGACCAGATTTTAACCCTAAAACACCGGTCTTGATATCTGGCTTGACATGAAAACCAAAAATAGCTTTTGGTCGTGGGTGCAAAACATTATTATCCACCATAAATTTAGCCCCGCCAATACCTTCTTCATTTGGCTGAAATAATACTCTTAAGCGCCCCACTAATTTGACTTTAGATAGAACCTTTACAACCCCAAGCATAACCGCTACATGTGAATCATGACCACAAGCATGCATTTTCCCCTTATTCTTAGAACAATATTCTTTATTAGATTCTTCCGTCATAGGTAAGGCATCCATATCCGCACGCAACATGATGATATTTTCAACTTCATCAATATCGCCAAGTTCTGCAATAACTCCTGTTTTGGTGGGCATAACAGAATATTTAACATTCATTGCTTCCAGCTCTTTAATAATTAATTCTTGTGTCTCAAATTCCTCAAAACCTAATTCAGGATTTTGATGTATAGTTCTCCGCATTTGTATAACATAATTTTTAATATCCATAAAATTTCACCTCTAAACATTTTTCAAAGCCTCTATGAGATCTGAAGCTATAATCGATCTTTCTCCATACTTTTCTCTTAAAATATCTCCTGCCTTCCCATGCAAAAAAACAGCAACCTTAGCAACATCAAAAAACCCTTTTTGATTGTTTTGAGCAAAAAGTCCTGCAATTACCCCAGCTAAAACATCCCCTGTTCCGGCTGTTGCCATTCCCGTATTTCCTGTAGTATTTTGCCAAAGCTCGCTCCCATTAGATAGCAGAGTCTTATGGCCTTTCAGCACACAAATCATGCTAAATTTTTTAGCCGCTTTTTGACAAAATCTTGAGCGATTATTTTTAATATCATTCACTAAAGTTAAATCAAGAAGCCTTTGTAGCTCTTTCTCATGTGGAGTCATTATCACAGGAAGATCAGACATATTATTTTCCCAACGACTAAAAGAGAGTGAAAAAAGAGCATCTGCATCAATAACCATTGGCACTTTAACTTCATTAACAAAGCGATTAACAAATTTAATTGTCTCTGGTTGCCGACCAATCCCGCAACCAAGAACGATCACATCCACCTGTCTTTTCATTAAAAATAATTTCAAAAACTGTAAAGAATCCTCATCAAAAAATTTACCTTGTTTTGATGGAACAGCTAAAACCATTACCTCTACAAAGTGCTCCATCGCAACTAAAGCAATTCCTTCAGGGACTGCACAGGTAACCACACCTGCTCCGCTTTTAAGTGCAGCCTTTGCCGCCAAAATTGCAGCACCAAGCATCCCATATGAGCCAGCAACGACTAAAACATGACCGTAATCATATTTTGATGAATTGGCTAACCTCAAATTTTCTGGTCGTTTAAAATATTCATCAATAAATTGTTGTGTTATATTTTGCATAAAATATTTTATCTCTGTTTCAATAATATTATTATCATTATTCTAATATATTTTCATATATTACAAATATTAATAACATTTTCAAAAAAAAATTTCATAAATCTAGTATTTTTTAATAAAATACATAGAATAAGTTGAATTATATGGATATTTAGAAAAACTATAAATATGCTCTCTTTATAAAAAAATTATGAAAAAACAGAACACAAAAAAAGGTATTTATATATTGCCAAGTCTTTTTACTCTGGGAAACCTTTCACTAGGATTTCTTTCGATTATAATGACTAATAATGCAAGGTTTACTACAGCGGCTTGGTATATTTTATTTGCAGGAGTTTGTGACATCCTTGATGGACTCATTGCTAAATTAACAAATACAACTAGCCAATTTGGTGCGGAACTTGATTCTTTGGCTGATCTGGTTACTTTTGGGATTGCGCCTGCCATTTTAATTTATCAATTTACATTGTTTAAATTACCCAAATGGGGCATTATCATTGCTCTTTTGTATATCATCGCTGCAGCTTTACGGCTTGCAAGGTTTAATACAAAAAAAGGAGAGGAATCTCAGTATTGCTTTAAAGGATTACCTTCTCCTGCAGCTGCAGGAATTTTGGTAACTTTTGTGCTTATTAACTTAACAACTCAAAGGACACCTGTTATTGCTAAATACTTGGATCTCTTTATCAAAGTCTGGCCTTTAATTGTAATTTTGGTTGCCTATGCAATGATCAGTAATTTAAGCTATTTTGCTATAAAAAATTTAAAGCTAAAAAAACCTAAAACAATAAGGTTTATCGTTTTATTAGGCATTGGAGGAGTATTAATATGGCGTTTTCCTGAAAATATGTTATTTACAATATTTTTATTATACTTTTTATCAGGAAGCATTGACTTAATTAGAAAGTTAAATAGAGCCACGATAATTTTTAAAAATCGAAAAAAATAATTAACTAAAAAAAATTATACTTTTTTCAATAATGTGGAGCAAAAAAATGAACAACCAAGTTTATATATTCGATACAACACTTCGAGATGGAGAGCAATCTCCTGGTGCAAGTTTAAATATTAAAGAAAAAATAGAGATTGCGAAAACCTTAGAACAACTCCAAGTTGATGTCATTGAGGCAGGTTTTCCAATATCATCACGTGGTGATTTTAAATCCGTTAAAACTATTTCTACTCATATCAAAAACACCACCATTGCCGCTCTAGCCCGTGCTTCTGAACAGGATATTAACGCGGCGTATGAAGCCCTGAAAGATTGCAAAAATAAAAGAATTCATACTTTTCTTGCAACATCGGATATCCATCTTAAATATAAGCTAAAAATGGATAGAAACTCTGTCTTAGAAAAAGCTGTACACGCTGTTAAATATGCGAAAAATCTAGGAGTAGAAGTAGAGTTCTCAGCAGAAGATGCAGCCAGAACGGACCTAGACTACTTATGCAAAATTACGGAAAGTGTCATTGCTGCAGGTGCAGATATTGTTAATATTCCTGATACTGTTGGCTATGCTTTACCTAATGAGTTTGCTGAGAGAATTAAAACACTTTTTAATAAGGTCTCCAATATTGACCAAGCGATCATTAGTGTCCACTGCCACAATGACCTTGGGCTTGCTGTTGCTAATACCTTAGAGGCTATAACAAATGGTGCTCGTCAGATTGAATGCACAATAAATGGACTTGGTGAGCGTGCAGGAAATGCAGCATTAGAAGAGATTATCATGACACTTAAAACTCGCCAGAATGCCCTTAATTTAACGACGAATATTAACACAAAAAATATTTACAAAACATCTAGGTTGGTTAGTAATTTAACAGGAATTGCGGTGCAGCGGAATAAAGCCATTGTTGGAGCAAATGCTTTTGCACATGAAGCAGGCATCCATCAACATGGGGTTTTATCTCATACTGAAACTTATGAAATTATGACGCCTGAGTCAATTGGTCTTAAAACAAGTAATATTGTCTTGGGAAAACACTCTGGCCGACATGCTTTTATTAATAAACTAGAAAAACTTGGCTATTCTTTTGAAAAAGTAAAAATTGATGAACTATTTTTTAAATTCAAGGAACTAGCTGATAAAAAAAAAGATATCTTTGATGAAGATATTCAAGCTTTGGCTACAGATGAGTTTAACAATAAAAAAAATGACTTTTTAAAGCTGAAGTTATTTTCTGTCTTAAGTGGAAATCAAGAAATACCACACGCCAAAGTAAAAATTATTAAAGATGGCAAAGAGGTTCAGGCATCGGCTAATGGTGATGGACCTGTTGATGCCGCCTATAATGCGATAGAAAAAGTAGCAGGAATTGAGCTTAAGCTTGAAGACTACAATATTCGTGCCATATCTAGAGGGAAGGATGCCATGGGTGAAGTTATCGTTCAAGTTTCTGCTTCAAATTTATCTTTCTATGGGAAAGGAACATCCACCGATATTGTTGAAGCGAGTATCAAAGCTTATGTTGATGCAGTCAATAAAATACTGCGTAATACAAAACTAAAATCTTAAATATAGAAAATAGGGAGAAAAAAATGGGCATGACAATTACAGAAAAAATTCTAGCTAAACATGCAAATCTTGACTCAGTCAAGGCAGGACAATTTATTGAAGCTAATGTAGATATTGCACTGGGAAATGATATTACAGCACCTTTAGCAATTAAAGAATTTAAAAAACTAGGAATAAAAAAAGTTTTCGATAAAAATAAAGTTTCTTTAATTCCAGATCACTTTACACCGAACAAAGATATTAAGTCTGCTGAACAATCTAAAATCTTACGCGAATTTGCTAAAGATCAAGACTTGACTCATTATTATGACCAAGCAGATGTTGGGGTGGAACATGTCCTTTTACCTGAAAAAGGAATTGTTGTACCGGGGGATCTAGTAATCGGAGCAGACTCACATACTTGTACCTATGGTGCACTTGGAGCTTTCTCAACAGGTGTGGGCTCTACTGATTTAGCAACGACGATGGCCATTGGAAAAGTCTGGCTTAAAGTTCCAGAAACTATTAAATTTGTCATAACAGGAAAACTCCCACAAGGAGTCTATGGTAAAGATATTATCCTGCATATAATTGGAATAATTGGCGTTGGTGGTGCACTATATAGAGCAATGGAATTTACGGGAGATACAATTGAAAATTTAAATATGGCAGATCGTATGACTATTTGTAACATGGCTATTGAAGCAGGAGGAAAAAGTGGAATCATTACTCCGGATGCCATTACAGAAGAGTATGTTAAAAGTAGAGCTCAAAGACCTTATGAGTTCTTTGCCAGTGATCCTGATGCAAAATATTTAGAAGTAATTCATATTGATACAACAAAGCTTGAACCAAAAATTGCCTTTCCACACCTCCCATCTAATATCAAAAATATTAGTGAAGCTAAAAACATTAAAATTGATCAAGTAGTCATTGGCTCTTGCACAAATGGTAGAATAGAAGACTTAAGGATTGCAGCCAATATTCTCAAAGGTAAAACAGTCAATGAAAATACTCGCCTTCTAATCATTCCAACAACTCCTTTGATTTACAAACAAGCAATGGAGGAAGGATTATTTAGTATTTTTTTAGATGCAAAAGCGACTATTTCCCCACCAACTTGTGGTCCATGCCTTGGGGGACATATGGGAGTTTTAGCTAAAGGCGAAAAAGCACTTACTACGACGAATAGAAACTTTGTAGGAAGAATGGGACACCCTGAAAGTGAAGTTTACCTTTGCTCTCCTGCTGTTGCCGCAGCATCAGCAATTAAAGGTGAAATTGTCGCACCATAAATAAATTATAAATAGAGGAGAAAAACATGATTTTTAAAGGTAAAGTTCATAAATATGGAGATAATGTAAATACAGATGAAATTATTCCAGCAAGATATCTGAATACATCAGATGAGGCTGAGCTTGCGGCACACTGCATGGAAGATATAGATATAGATTTCCCAAAAAATGTTCAACCGGGAGATATTATTGTAGCAGGAGAAAATTTTGGTTGCGGTTCTTCTCGAGAACATGCCCCCTTAGCGATTAAAGCAAGCAATGTTTCCTGTGTCATAGCACAAAGTTTTGCTAGAATTTTTTTTAGAAATTGTATTAATATGGGGCTACCAATTTTAGAATCTAATTTTTATCAAGAAATAAAGTCAGGGGATGAAATTAAAATTGACCTTGACACTGGAATTATCACGAGACTTAGAGATAATAAAAAATTCAAAACAGAGAAGTTTCCTGAATTTATGCAAAATATTATCAATGCTGGTGGACTAATGAGCTATGTAAAAAATAAAATATAATAATTCAAACAGGGATATTTTATACCCCTGTAAATTATCATAAGAATTTTACTTTATAATAAAATAAATTTTTCAGAAGCAAAGACCTTAAATATTTTTAATAAACTTTTTAAGTTTAAAATTCTTATCTATCTTTAAAAGTAATAAAACATGGAAATAAGCAATCCTATTTTACCAGGATTTAATCCTGATCCTTCCATTATTAAAGTTAATGACACTTATTATATTGCTACTTCTACATTCGAATGGTACCCTGGCGTACAAATTCATAAATCAAAAAATTTAAAAAATTGGCAATTAATTCAACATCCTTTAGTCCGTGATTCACAACTTAATATGCTAGGCTCAACTTATTCAATGGGTGTTTGGGCACCATGCTTATCTTATGATAGTGGGACTTTCTATCTTATATATACAAATGCTAAACAAGCAGGTATCACACATAACTACTTAGTCACAACAACTGATATAGAAGGAATATGGTCTGATCCGATTTATCTTCACTCACGCGGATTTGATCCTTCATTGTTTCATGATGACAATGGGAAAACATGGTTACTTTCCATGTATTTCGACCACTTACCATGGAGTATGTTTGTTGATTTGAATAAAAATTTAATAAAAAATAAAGCAAATACTAGAATACTAGAACAATACAACATACTCAAAAAAGAAAAACCTCTCTTTAAAGGAATTATTATTCAAGAATATGATAAAAAAATAAAAAAATTAATTGGTAAGCCAAAAAAAATATTTAATGGTTCAAAAATAGGGATCACCGAAGGACCACATCTCTATAAAAAAAATGGGTATTATTATTTATTAACTGCTGAAGGTGGAACAAGCTATGGTCATTGTGTTACACTCGCACGCTCAAAGCAACTACTTGGGAAATACGAAATACACCCTAAAAACCCAATTATGCGTGCAGAAAAGCATGATTATTTACAGAAGACTGGCCATGCGGATATCTTAATGACAGAGGATATTATGGTTTATTTATGTTCAAGACCTTTAGACACAAAAAATAAAAAAGGGTCTATCCTCGGCAGAGAAACGGCCATTTGTAAGGTGAGCTGGGATAAAAATAACTGGCTAAATGTCAAAAACAAAAAATTAATTTCTCCTAAAAGTAATCGAAGTAAAACCAACCCTATGATAGAAAAAACATTACTCTATGATGATTTTACAAGTACAAAATTAAATACCCACTTCCAATGGTTACGTGGTGATATCTTCAATGAAATCGCATCCCTTCAAGCTCGACCAAACTATTTACGCTTACTAGGCAAAGAAATGATTACCTCAAACTTCAAACAAAGTTTGATTGCAACTCGCCAAATAAGTTTTTCTTATGAAGCCACTACCGTTATTGAATTTGAACCAAATAATGAAAATCAGATGGCCGGACTATCAGCCTTTTACTGTAATGAACTTTTCTACTATGCCTATATTGGCTATGATCAAAAAATAGGCAAATTTTTATCTATCATGACTAATGATCTTGGAGATATTAACCTATTCCAAACACCTCCTATTCCTATCTCAGAATACCGTATTTATCTTAAAGCAAAAGTTGACCACCAAAGTTTACAGTTTTATTATTCATTAAATGAAGAAAATTGGTTCAAGCTTGGCATAGAACTTGATATGTTTAAGTTATCAGACGAATACTCCTCGGGCTTTACAGGGGCATTTATTGCCTTAGCCTGTCAAGATCCTATTGGAATGAAAAAACATGCAGATTTCGATTATTTAAAAATAAATTTTTTTTATAACAAAAACTAAACCAGATCTTTATTTGAGTCTTTAATATACTTTTTGTATAAATTACTCTAAAACAATAAAAATTATCATGATTAAATTAATTCGCAAAATTGCTTTCTATCTTTTTATAATCTATATTTTAGTTTTAATTTTTTTGAACTTAGCCGGATATTGGGATCAGCCAAGTCAAAAAATAAAATTAGATAATACTCTTCTGAACAAGCACACAACTATCACAGGTCAAATTATAACCCCACCTTATCTTTACACACGCTTTTATAAAAAAGGTATCTCCTTTACTATTAAATATAAAAATAAAACTAATATTTTTATAGATACTTACCCTACGAAGAAATATACGGCATCTTTAGGCGATATAATTCAAATAACAGGAAAAATAAAATTAATTAACCCTCATAATAAATATTCCTCTAGGCATAAATATAAAAAAATATATTATAAAATTTCTAACTATTCTCTTAATACGTATAAATACCTTGATAAAGGTCCACGACTACTTCAATTTTTCGGCAAAATTAGAAACACCTTGTTATCAAGTATTGCAACTCTTTATCAAGGGATTTCATCTGAAATTATTCCAGCTATTACCCTTGGAGATAAGACATTTCTTTCCAAGCAATCAAAACAGTTTATCCGTGGTATAGGACTAGGGCATATTATTGCAATATCAGGGATGCATATTGGTTTTATCTATGGCTTTTTGCTGTTACTTTTTCGTAAAAAACTGAATATTTATTTTGCTATCTCTGCATTCATTCTACTTTGGAGCTATACGTGTATTGTAGGGTTTCCACCTTCTTGTATCCGTGCAGCAACGATGCTTTCACTAATCACTATAGCAACACTCTTAGAAAGAAAAGCATTAAGTTTGAATAGTCTAACTCTTTCAGCTATGATCATGCTTTTAATTAATCCTAGGCAACTTTTTTTGATTGGCTTTCAGCTGTCTTTTCTTGGGGTTTTTAGTATTCTTTATTTTTATCAATTTTGGCAGATATTTTTCAAAAAAATATTTAATAGAGTAAATCCAATAAGTTCAAGTATAAGCTATCCAAGACCTATCATCTTCCTTTTAACACCATTCAAAATTTTCTACAAAATCTTTCTAGTTTCAATCTCGGTCCAATCTTTTCTTGCACCTTTAACATTACTTTACTTTCAAAAGGTAAATGCTCTAGGCATTATTTTCAATCTAATTTTCACACCATTTTTAGGATTCATGCTTATTGGCGGTATTATTTCAAGCATTTTTGGTTTATTTTTCAAGCCACTTGCCCATTTATTTGCTTTGCTAACTACTTTTTTAGTTGAAAAATTATTTGGAGCCTGCAATTTTTTTTATGAAAACACAAATCTCTTTATAGAGCTTAAAACAACTGACGCAATCAATATTGTTATTCTTATGTCTGCAATGCTCTTCATCCCGATTATCAAGAGAATAGCAAAAAATAAATTTTTTATAATACTTTTTTATCTTTGGGTTGGAATTTATTTTATCACTTTTTTAATATGACATTAATACTCACATCTTTAAAAGTAATAGAGACTATCAAACAATACCTTTAAAAACCAAAGTCTCCGCAATTTGTACAGCGTTAGACGCTGCACCTTTTAAAAGATTATCACTCACTACCCAAATATTCAAACCATTCTTAACCGTCTTATCTTCCCGAATCCTACCGACGAAAGTTTCATACTTACCTTCTGATGAAATTGGCATTGGATATTCATTTTTACTCAGATCATCTTGCACAATCACGCCAGCGGCTTTAGACAAAACACTCTTAGCTTCTTTAGCAGATAAAGGGTCCTTCGTTTCAATATTAATAGATTCCGCATGCCCTCGATAAACTGGAACACGAACAGTAGT
Organism: bacterium; assembly: GCA_024222485.1. Classification (GTDB taxonomy): domain Bacteria; phylum RUG730; class RUG730; order RUG730; family JAAEPJ01; genus JAAEPJ01. Next base: position 111,528 of record JAAEPJ010000335.1, read on the forward strand.
CGCCGTAATTTTAAGATCAAAATCATTTAAAATTTTATTTGTCTCTTTAATCATTTTCACTTCTTCTTTTGTATAGCCATCGTCCATAAAAACATCAATATGAGGAATAAGGTTATTGGCAATTTGATATTGAAAATTATTTACATGAACCGTTTCACCATTTTCTATTGCAGTTAATTGCTCTTTTAAATCTAAAATTCCTTTTTGTCCTGCGCCTGAAACGGCCTGATAAGTTGAAACTACGACTCTTTTAATTTTAGCCAAATCATGAATTGGTTTCAAGGCCACCACCATTTGAATAGTTGAACAATTCGGATTGGCAATAATATAGCGCCCTTTCTGAAGAACCTCAGGATTAACTTCTGGCACAACTAAAGGAATATCTTTTTCCATACGCCAAGCACTTGAATTATCAATACAATAACAACCGGCTTCAGCAGCGTATGGAGCAAACTTTTTAGAGGTATCTCCACCTGCAGAGAAAATTGCAATATCAAAACCTTTAAAAAAATTCTTATTCAATTCTTCAACCGTAAGCTCATTGTTTTTAAACTTAATTTTAGAGCCAGCACTTCTTGAAGATGCCAATAATTTTAAAACTTGAATGGGAAAATTTCTATTTTCTAAAGTACGAATCATCTCTCGACCAACCGCACCTGTTGCCCCAACAACAATAACTTTATATTTTTTCATAAAAGTCTGATCCTCATTTATTACAAAATATTATAATATTTTTATATTATTGAATGCACATTCAAAACTAATTACTCAAAGCTTCATCAAATAAACAAAGAAAGCTCTTCCCTTTCTCAAAAACAAGAAAATTATTACCTATCTGAATAATTCTATCATTATCTTGTTGCACTTTTAAACCAATTTTGCCACTTTATCCCCAAGCTCAGTTGTTCCAAACCCCATCTTCCCCGCAGACTGAGAGGGCATCTCAGTAACCGTAGCCATCACTGCTTTTTCGATTCTATCAGCAGCTTTATCTTCCCCAAGATGCTCAAGCATCATCCCTGCTGCAGAAATAGCGGCCATTGGATTAATGACATTCTGTCCAGTATATTTAGGGGCACTTCCCCCAATTGGTTCAAACATTGACACACCCTCAGGATTAATATTTCCTCCAGCAGCAATTCCCATACCACCTTGAATCATCGCGCCAAGATCAGTAATGATATCACCAAACATATTATCTGTTACAATCACATCAAACCACTCAGGATTTTTCACCATCCACATACAAATTGCGTCAATATGTGCATAGTCCCGTTTGATATCTTTAAAATCTTTTGCACCTACTTCATTAAAAACACGCTCCCAAAGATCAAAAGCATAGGTTAAAACATTGGTCTTACCACAAAGGGTTAATGTTTTATTTTTATTGCGTTTACGGGTGTACTCAAAAGCATAACGAAGACATCTTTCTACACCTTTCCTCGTATTAACAGACTCTTGCACTGCAACCTCATCTATTGTTCCTTTTTTCAAAAACCCACCTGTACCGGCATAAAGACCTTCTGTATTTTCGCGTACAACTGTAAAATCTATATGTTCAGGCATTTTATCTTTTAAAGGAGTCCAAACATTTGGAAAGAGCTTAACCGGTCTTAGATTAATATATTGATCCAACTCAAATCGTAACTTAAGTAAAATACCTTTCTCCAAAATCCCAGGTTTGACATCAGGGTGACCAATCGCACCTAAAAGTACTGCATCTAATTTTCTTAACTCACCTGCAAAATTCTCCGGTAGAACTTCGCCCGTTTTCAAATATCTTTCTCCACCAATATCATAATGCACAAGCTCTGTTTTAAAATCAGAATTTCTTTCCACTGCATTTAAAACTTTTAATGCTTCAAGGGTGACCTCAGGTCCAGTACCATCTCCGCCAATAACTCCAATTTTATAAGTTCTCATAATCATTTCTCCCTTAAAATGTAGAAATATAACAGATAGCATACCTACTATCTTATTTATAGCAACATAGATAAAATATAAAGAATGATATCCAATCAATCTATTTTACACAAAAAAATAAAAAACACAATAAAAAAGGCAGTTTTCCTAGAGGGAAACTGCCTTTAAAACTGCTAAATATTAAAAAAATATCTAACAAAAACCTAATTAGAGGCATCAAGCATACCTTTAATTTTTAGAAATTAAGCCTTATCTGAAAGATAATTAACTTTAATAGAATCCAAAATAATTTCAAAATTAGCCTCAACTAAAATTACCTATCCCTGAAAAAAACAGGAACCATTTCTACCCATTTTTTATACTTTTCAAAAACATTACGAATATGTTCATGCCAAAACTCATCGTAGAACTCCAAAATGAGTCACCCAGTAAATACCTTTTTTGATCTCTAGAGGGGGCATTTTATAACTCAAAAAAATGTAGAGACAAAATAAAATTTCCCTGCCCCCACATAAACTTTAGTCTAATTCCTCAAACTGATCTTTGCCCACACCACAATCAGGACATACCCAATCTGCAGGTAAATCAACAAATGCCTTATTATTATTATCAGCTGGATCATAAATGTATCCACAAACAATACATTGATATTTTTTAGTATCCATATTTTTCTCCTTTTATGTTTTTTACCTTAACCAAGCTACATAAATTAAAAAAAATCCACCATTTTTTTTAAAATTTAACTAATCACCTAAAAAGGTAATGATTCTCTAGTTAAGGTCTATTTTTCTATAGTCAAAAACCTTAACAATCGCAGTTATGGGTGTGCCTTTATAAGTTCTCTTATAACCTAAAATATTATCCGCAACAAATCGTGCTTGTTTATTAACCACATTAGCAAGAGGCACAAGACTTTGACGCTCAGTTATAATATTTTTAATTTCCGTTGCATCTCCTAAAGCATAGATATCCGAATCATTTGTCTCTAAATATTCATTTACTACAATTCCCCCATATTCCCCAAGCTTAAGCCCAGCTTCTTGAGCAAGCTTAATTTCCGGCTTAACTCCTATTGAGATAACAACCAAGTCGGCATCTAATTCTTGACCATTATCTAGTTTAACCTTGATAATGCAAGCATTCGGGTTTGAGGAAACTTTAACAGGATCATGAAGAAATGATTGGACTTTAGAATCAAGATAAATCCCAATATTTTTATTACGAAGCTCACGGTGAATAAAGCTTGCCATTTCATAATCTAAATGATTCATAATATGACCAGCCAACTCAACAACAGAAACTTGCATTCCTAAATGGTGTAAATTTTCAGCCATTTCAATCCCAATAAATCCACCACCAATAACAACAGCATTCTTTGGTTTCTTTTGAGTAATATAATCCTTAATAGTGTCCATATCCTCAAGATTTCTTACCGTAAAAGTATTAACTGCTTTATCAAAAGGATTAATAGGTTCAGCTCCTGGAGAAAGAATTAATTTATCATAGGACTCGTTATAGTACTTTCCACTATGTTTAACAACAACCTGCTTATTCTCTCGATCAATCTTTATAACTTCTGATGAGGTACGAACATCTATCTTAAACAGGGTATGAAAAGAATCTTCCGTTATAACATTCATCACATTCCGGTCTTTAATGACATCCCCAATATAATAAGGAATCCCACAATTTGCAAAACTAATATCTCGACCCCGTTCAAACATGATAATTTCAATATCTTCAGAAAGACGCCTAAGCCTAGCAGCAACACCAGCACCACCTGCTACGCCACCAATAATAATAATTCTCATAGGCTTACTCTACTAAAGCAGTATTAACAAAAACTCTCTTAGCCAACTCCTGATCAAGCATCAAAAGTGACTGTTTATCATCACCAATTAAATTCATCTTTTGTAAAATTTCGCTTGCTGTCGCTTCTTCTTCAACCTGCTCTTTAATAAACCACTGTAAAAAATTATCTGTAGCAAAGTCTGATTCTTCTTTAGCAAGCTTAACTAAATCATAAACTAACCCTGTGACAAACCTTTCATGCTCTAAGGTTTCCTCAAAAAGATTTTTCGGTGAACTAAAATCATTTTCCGGAGCTTCTACTGAAAAAAACTCAATCTTTTCCCCTTGCTGCTGAATATAAGTATAAACCTTTTGAGCATGATTGAGCTCTTCTTGAACTTGAACATTAAACCAATTAGCAAAACCATTTAAACCAATATGAGTTGAATAAGCTGACATTGCTTGATAAAAATAAGAAGAATAAAGTTCTCTATTAATGTGATAATTTAATTTTTCAGCCATTCTTTCTGAAATCATTTTAAAACCCCTTTTCATGTTTTTAATATGGAGTATATGTCTAAAATTTTAGACATATACTCCATATTAAAAAACTATTTTACTAAATTTACTTAAAAATCTTTATTTTAAAAAATCACATAAATTATAAAGGATGCTTAAATAAATTTAGTATGATGAAAAATATGCAAGCACTTAAGTGCTTGCATATTAAGTATTAAGTTCCAAATAACTTATAATAAGTCACTTAGATATCTATTGAATTTTCCCATAAACCATGAATATTACAAAAAGAAGTTACAAAAACCTTTGTAAAAACATCTGGTTTAATATTAATCTTAACATTAGGAAGAACATAACCGTCCCCCAACTCCAACCTTGTAATAAAAACTAACTTATTGTCTTTAGTCAATCCATGAACCCCAAGGTGTTTAATATGATGCTCGGGAGTAGTAGGATGAGGGACTTCATCTCCAACACTAATTGTTAACCCTAAATCTCCACAAGGAGAACATCCTGTTAACTTTAACCCAGGTACATGTTTTTCTTTTCCTTCAGCTTCTCTACTTTTAATGCAGTCATTTAATTCCATCTAAACTACCTCCTTATTAGGAATACAGTCTCTGAATTCCTCATATATATATTAATAATTTTCAAGTAAAACTTCAAAAAAGTTCTTAGCATGTTTACATGCAGGGCAGCTATCAGGAGGAGTATTACCTTCATGAACATAGCCACAATTATCACATTTCCATTTCACAGACTCTTCTTTTTCAAAGACAATCCCATTTTCAATATTAACAATTAATTTATTATATCTCTTTTCATGAGCAATTTCAGCATGCCCAATTTCTTCAAAAGACTTTGCAATATCCTCAAATCCTTCTTCACGAGCAACCTTAGCAAACTCAGGATACATTTCAGTCTCTTCATAATGTTCACCTGCTGATGCATCTTTAAGATTATCTAAGGTATTACTAATACCGTCTAAATATTTAAAATGTACCTTGGCATGCTCTTTTTCATTATCAGCAGTCTCTAAAAAAATTTTAGCGATTTGCTCATAACCTTCTTGCTTTGCAACAGCTGCATAGTAAGTATACTTATTTCTAGCCTGTGATTCTCCAGCAAATGCTGCTTTTAAATTTTCTTCTGTTTTTGACCCTTTAAGTTCCATTTAATTTCTCCTTTTTTTATATGTTTTTTTATTTCCATTTGAACTAAGACAATTCTTACAAACACCTTGATAGTATATTTTCTCACTCTGAATTAAATGACCGTCAATATCTTGTTTTTCTTTTATATCATTCCAAACATCATAAATCTTATCACATTCATTACAAACAAAATGGCTATGGTCATTTAAATTATATTCATATTTAGCTTTATTGCTATTAGCCATTTGTAACTTAATGATCTCTCCTTCTTCTTGAAGTTTATCTAAAGTATTATAAACAGTTGCAAGTGATATCGCTGATAATTTTTTTCTTACCTCTATAAAAATATCAAACGCAGAAGGATGAATAGGATTTGTCTCTAAAAAATTTATTATCTCTAATCGTTGTGGAGTAATTCTAATATTTTTAAACTTCAAATTTTTTATGATTTTTTTCATTATATATTTCTTAATCTCAGTTTAGAATAATTCTATTCTAATAATATTTTTTAGTCAAGTTTTTTATACTTAGCTTTATAAATTAATGCACCTAAAACCATACAGGCTACCATAGTAAAAATGAATATTATTCTTAGCTTATCAATAGGTTTTCCTAAAGATGCACCGATCAGGTTATAAGTAAAACTACCTGGGATTGTCCCAATCAAGGTGGCTAAAAGATAATCGCGTATTTTTATATCACAAAGACCTGAACTATAGTTAACAACATCCCAAGGGAAAATAGGGATTAGTCTCATAATAAGAACAGCTAGAAATCCATTTTTAGAAATTAATTTATCACATAAATCAAGTTTTGTTCCTTTCATTTTTCTTTGCACAAATTCTCGGCCTAAATGCCTTGAAATTAAAAATGGAAATGAGGCAGAGATAGTTGCACCAATAACCGTATATACTGTACCAATATATTCCCCCCAAACAACACCACTTGCTGTAGAAAGAAGAGAGGCAGGAAATAAAATAATTGAAGTAAATGCATAGGAAACCATATAAATAAGTGGACCTAAATGCCCTAGATCCTTAATAAAATTTTCTATTGCTAAAACTGAAATTCTTTTATGCAAATCAAAATAAAAAGAAAAAGTTATGATAATAACAAAAGCAAAAATAAAAATTAAAAATTTACACTTATCTTTCCCCATTTATTCCTCCTATTTCTCCTATTTAATAATAAAAATTATCTGAAATAAAAATTTCAATGATACACAGAATTAACGACCTCTTATTAAATTTATAATATAAATATCCACTTAAAATAAAATATCAACAACCACCTAAAATATGAAAGTACAATCAATTTATCGAAATAATTTTATTTTTTACTAGGTTACTTAAAAACTCTACCCGATGCAAAACCTTCACCCAATTTAATAAAATACCCTTTTCTATTTATGACTGATCATAGCCTTTATACACTTTATAAAAAAATTATTATGTAAAAAATCTATATAGGATAACTTAGCCGGTTGCCTTATAACATCCGAATAGCTTGGGTAAGAATGAATTATCTGACGGATTTTATAAAAAGGCAAACCTAAAGATTTTGCAAGTTGTAACTCATGCATAACTTCAGAAGCAGAGTGTCCTAAAATATGCACGCCAACAATCCTATGCTTTCTATCACAAATAATCTTAGAAAAACCATTCTCAAGTTCGGTATGCCCTCTATCTATATCCCTATATTCATAATGATAAACTTTAACCTTTCCATACTTAGCTATCCCTTCTTTTTCAGTCAAGCCAGCATGAGCAAGTTCCGGATCAGAAAATGTCGTCCAACACGTATGAGAGTAATCAATCTTCCGATGAAAAAGTGATGGTAAACATGTATTTGTAGCCGCAATAATTCCTTGATATTCAGCCATATGACTAAACTGATATGGTCCCACAATATCTCCACAAGCATAAATATTCTTAACAGTTGTTTGAAGTTTTTTATTGACAATAACACCTTTCGCTGAAAAATTTACTCCAGCAATATTAAGGTTTAAATCATCTAAGTTTAACTTTCTGCCAACTGCAATTAAAACATGTTCCGCTTTTAATTTTTGACCATTAATAAAAACAGTATTATCTTTAACTTTTTCGACAACATTATTTCTTAAAACTTTAACTCCCTCTGACTGTAATTTTTGGACTAATCGTTCGGCTATTTCCGAGTCTTCTTTAGATAAAATTTGTGCTTCCCTTTCTACAAGGCAAACTTTTGTTCCCAGTCGACTGAAAGATTGAGCAAGCTCAACCCCTATTGCCCCACCACCAATCACAATTAAAGATTTAGGAATCGTTTTTAAATCAAAAATATTATCATTGGTCAAATAGTGAGACTCTGCGAGTCCCGGAATAGGAGGAATAAATGGAGAAGAACCTGTTGCAAGAATAATTTTTTTTGCTTCTAAAATTTCATTATTAATGCTGACTTTATTACTACTTTGAAATTTAGCATTACCAAAATATAAATTAAAACCATCTTCTGATAATTTTTGAGGAGTATGCGTTGAATAAACAGACTTAACAACATCCCTAACATGTCTTAAAACAGCCGTCTGTGAGGTCACTTTTGCCTTAAGTCCAAAATCTTCAGCATGCTTTATATCATAGAGAACTCTTGCAGATTTAATCAAAGCCTTACTTGGAATACAACCAGTATGTGTACACTCCCCACCCATTTTATTTTTTTCTAAAATAGCGACTTTTTTTCCAAGACCTTTAGCTGTTTTAGCCGCAACAAGACCTGCAGCTCCACCACCAATAATGACTATATCATATTTTTTCATTTGACTCTCCTATTAAGAAGATTAATATTTCTATAGTGAATCTTTTTATAAAAAAGTTCCTATAGATAAAAATATTATGAAAAGTAATATCAGAAAAAACTTACAGAGATAGATTATCTATCTCTCCTTTATCAAAAAAAATATAATTACTCTAATCTAGCCGTAAAAAATGACCATTTCGAGAAATAAATTTCATTATTCCAACCTTAGAACCTTAGGCAACAATAAAAGTTTAGCTTAACATCAAATCTTCTAATGTATCAATGTCTCGCTCTTTGTCTAAACAAAAAATATTTTCATCTTTTAAAACAACCATCGTTTGCTTAAAAACTTTAGCTGTACTCCAATCAATATTCTCAAACACTTTAGAATTAAATTTATTCTTACTAAAACCTAAAAGATAATAACCGCCATCAAAACATGGACCAATTACCACCTCTTTTCTAAAGGCTAAATTAATCGTATCAATACTAATACTAGGAAGATCGCTTCCAATAATGACAGCTTTTTCATAACCACTATCAAAACAAAATTTAAAAGCATGATGCATACGATCGCCTAAACTTTCCCCCTCTTGCTCCACATAAGAATAATTATCTCCCAGCCAAGATATGACCTCTTTCCCTGTATAAAAAATCTTAAGATCTACATTAAGGTTCCTTAAAGTTTTTAAAATATTAATCACAAAATTTTTATAATAAAATAAGGCCTTCTCATCACCGATATCTTTTGCTAACCTAGTTTTGACTGTTCCGAGCATTGGTGATTTGATAAACAATATTAAAACATTCCTTGATTTCAACATCCGCAACCACTAGCTTTATTAACACTCTTTTTAATATCAATCCTACAACCTTCAAAACTACCTCTATGATATTTAAAACTACCTTCAATCTCAAAAAATTTACTAAACCTTGTTCCCTGAATCATCTGCACAGTATTCCCAGAAACTGGAATAGGCACATTCTTAGCAAAAATATGTGCACCATCTAAAGTAAAAAAATCTTTACTCTTATCTCCTTTAAAAGTTGCTACCTGTCCATAATCTTCCCATGATCCCTCTAAGCCTTTAAGTTTCCAAAGACGATAAGTAACAGAGTAAAACTTTGTGTCTCCCACTAAGGCCTTCACCTCAGGGTTAGTGATTTCAATTTCTCGCGCTTTCATAATCCTAGGATCATGAAACCCAGCACTTTTTGCAAAGAATTCAAAATCTTTATAATATAAGGCGCCACCTAAACACTCTCCATATAAAATAGGGTTCTTCCTAATCTCATCCCTATTTCTACGGTCAACATAAACATCAGAAAAATAAAATTCACCACCAAACTTTAAAGCATCATAAATCTTAGTTAAAATATCCTGCTTATCCTCTACTAAATTAATTACACAATTAGAAGTTATAAAATCCAAGCTTTCCTTAGTAGTATAATCACTCATTTTTTCAACATAATCATGAATAAACTCAACATTACTTGTTTGAAACCCAAAACGCTTCATCTGCTCAGGTAAATATTTTTTAGCAACATTGATTTGATTTTCTGTCATATCTATCCCTAAAACTTTACCGCTTTCTCCTACTAGCTGTGACATAATGTAAACATCCCTACCTGTACCACAACCAATATCCAAAGCGTTAAGCCCTTTAATATCTTCTGGTATAGGCGACCCACAACCATAATATTTCATGATTATTTCATCACTTATCTTAAGTAAGGCTTTTTTTATATATTGTGGAATTTCTTCTGCCGTGCAACAGGCATCTGTCTTTAAATCATCCTTACTGTCTAAAGTACTCCCATAATATTCTTTTACATTTTTGATTACTTGAGGCTCAACTAAGGAACCATGACAACTACTCCCACGGTTAGCCGTACAGGCATAACAATAATCAGCAAAATGAATATCTTCCTCCCAATTTTCAAAGTCAATCTGCCAAAACTTAGTATCCGTTACTTTTTTACCCATTGCTAAGTTAAAATCACAGTCATAAACATTTCCCTGCCAGTCGACAGAAACAAAAGACCTGCACATTAAATTAGCTAAAGTTTCTTTATTATAATGATCCTTAAGCAAAGTTAAATAATTATCATATTTAAATTCGCGTTTTAAGTCTTTCGCAAAATTACCAATAGGAACATTCGTAATAGCTATCAAACTATTAAATGTTAGATTATAATTATCTTTCAATATCCCTTTATATTTTTGTTCAAGTTCACAAGAACTAGGTGGCAAAAAATCACTATCTGGGTTATATACTAAATCAACCACTAAGCCTCGATCATTTAGACTTTGAAGGCCTTCAAGGCTACGCTCGAAAACCCCCTTACCCCTTTGTTTATCAACAATCTCTTCAAAAACAGCAGGGAGTGAACCCACTAACTTTACTTCGTATTTTTCATATAAATCTAAGTAATAAGAATACTCTAGGTCTACTAAGATAGACAAATTTGTTCTTACTGTAATATCTTTTCCTTGCTTAGATAGTTTTTCTAAAAAAATCTCAAGATTAGGATTACATTCTGGCGCTCCCCCAGTAAATTCAATCTTAGTAATCGGCATATTAATCAATTTATCAATAATTTTCTCTGCAGTAAATACATCCATATTTTTATCCCCACTCGGTGAAGCCTCAATATGACAATGTTTGCAAGTTTGGTTACATTTATTGCCTAAATTAATCTGAATAACTTCTAACTTTTTTCGCTTAATATCTACAGTTTGCCAAAACATAAACGACCATACCTCCAACATTATTAATATCTATTAAAAATTACATAAAAAAACTATCTTAATAAATCTTAGCTAAAACTTCAGGAGAAACCCCACAAAAATATAAAATTCTAATAATATTATTTTTTAAAGTTGTTAAAATTACACCTTTTTCCTGCCACCTACGAACAGAAGTGGTTACTGGCTTCGGAATAATTTTAATTTTCCCCGCATCTTGCTTAACCCTTTGCATTAAGTCTACATCTTCCATGATTAAAATATCCTTAAACCCACCCAGCTTTTCAAAATAATTTTTTCTAATAAAGATAGCTTGATCTCCATATGGAATCTTGGTAAGAGTAACACGCAAATTAGTTGCAAATGCTAAAAACCTAAACCATAAATTATGAGTATTAAATCTTAATTTAAAAGCCCCAACTTTACTAGCCGCAATCAAAGTAAAAGCATCCTTAGGAATTAAAGTATCCGCGTGTAAAAATAAAAGAGTCTCCCCTTTTGCAACTATTGCACCTTTATTCATTTGTTTCGCACGACCAACAGGACTTTTAAGTTTAATCACTCCTCTATCTTTAATGACGGAAATAGTTGATTCTTTATAACCATCTACCACAATAATCTCTAACGCTAAAGGAATGGTTTTTAGATAGTTGATAACTTTATTAATTATCTCTTCTTCTTGGTAAACAGGTATAATAACTGAAAACATAATTATGTCCTATTATGATAGATTTTTACAATATTATTAAAATTAATTTTATGATAACAAATATTCATACTCATACTTGGCAATTATCACAATAATAAGTCCCCCGCCCAACAAGCTTCATTTTTTTTATTGTATTTCCACAATTAAAACATTTTTTGCCTTCTTGGTTATAGGCTCTTAAAAAACCCTGGAAACGCCCCTTTTTATTATCAAGGTCCACATAATCAGAAAATGTTGTTCCTCGCATTTTTATAGATGCTATTAAAACTTCTTTCATCATTATAAAAATAGTCTCTGCCTCTTCTTTCGTTAAAGAATTAGCGATACGACTTGGGGATAAAAAAGAACGGTTTAAAATCTCATCCACATAAATATTACCTAAACCTGCGACCACTTTTTGATCAAGAAGGACTTGTTTTACAATGATGTTTTTAGATGTAAGATGCCTATAAAACTCATTAAACTGAATGCTTAAAGCATCACTAGCAATTTTTTTATCCCTTAAGTACCGACCTATTTCATCCGTTGCTATTAATTCAAACCCACCAAACTTTCTAATGTCTCGATAAACTAATCTCAATATTTCTAAATTTTGAAAAAAAAACTCTAAATGACAATGTTTATCAAGCGCTACATCTTTCAGTAATTGTCCGGTCATCCGCAAATGGATAACAATAGTTTTATTATTAGAAAGTATTAAAAAGATATATTTACCATGACGCTTAACATCAGTAATAACTTCACCTTTAATTTTAAAATCTTGATAATTTTTAATAATATTAGGCCAATAAACCTTAAGGTCTATAATTTTTTTATCTAAAAAATTATGTTTAAGCCCACTAACAACTGTATCTACCTCCGGTAGTTCCGGCATATTAGCTCCTCTTTTTTTCAAAAAATAAACAACCAAGTTTAATCATAAACCTAGATGAGATTTAAAAGATATCCTATGAGCATAATAGAAACACCTGTTATCATAAAAAAAATAAAAATTAATTTAAGATTCATAGCCCTTTTAAGCATAATAGCCTGTGGCAAACTTAAAGCAGAAGTGGCCATCATGAAAGAAAGTGCAACACCTAAAGGAATGCCTTTATTAAAAAGTGCAACGGCAATCGGAACGATAGCTGCACAACTTCCATACATAGGAATACCCAAAAGGGTTGCAAGAGGAATAGAAAATACACCCGTTTTTTGCATTAAAGACTCTAAAAATTCCTGTGGGAGATAATTATGAATAACCGCTCCAAGCCCCACCCCCAACAAAATCCACTTCCAAAGTTTTTTAATGATTAAAAGTGCTTCACTTAAGCCGAACTTTAACCGCGCAATTAAGCTCTCCCTTTTAGGATTAAAAGATAGATGTTCCTCCCCCTCATTCGAACAGCAGGCTTTTGCTTGAAAATCTAAAGAAAGATGCTTCTCAAGATTCATTTTACCAAGGATGAACCCAGAAAATACGCCAATTATTATACCAGAAGCTATATAGATAAGCGCCACTTTTAAACCAAAAAAACTAATCATTAAAATCACAAGATATTCATTGACGATTGGCGAAGTGATTAAAAAGGAAAAAGTAACTCCAAGAGGAATACCCATCTTAAGAAAACTAAAAAATAAGGGAATGGATGAACAAGAGCAAAATGGTGTTAATGCCCCAAAAGCTGAAGCACCGAAATAGACCCAGAATTTTCTTTTCTCAATCCAAGCTTTAACCTTTTCCTCTGGGAGATAACTGCGTAAAACACCCATCACCGTAATCATAATAAGCAACAAAAACAAAATTTTAATGGTGTCATAAATAAAAAAATTAAGCATTAAACCAAGATGTGAGTCTGGGGAAAGCTTTAAAAATGAGTATGTAAAAAAATCTATTGTACTTTTTAACATCTGATCACCATCTATAAAAATACCTATAAAGGTATATAAATTTAACTTAGATTAGATATTTTAAAACTAAATATTTTTTATACAATCTTGACAATTGCTCTTAATAATATTTTACCTAGACTATCTTGATTTTGCAAAATATCTTTTTCTATCGAGTCTATCTATTTATTTAAACAAGCATACTTCCCTTAAAAATAATTTTTCTATTATCTAAATTTACTATATTCAAGATATAATTATTTCAAAAATATTAGCTACCAAATCTTAGCATATATTTCTTTTATTTCCTTAATTAAAGGATAGCGTGGATTAGCAGAAGTACACTGATCATCAAATGCATTATTACTCATTTCTTCAATCTGTGAAAAATAAGCCTCTTTTTTAATTCCTAAATCTCTCAATCTAAGAGGAATACCCAAATCCTTTTTAAGGTGATTAATCAAATTAATCAATCCATCCACACCTTTACCACCTAACATTTCTGCAAGTTCTTCATAGCGCTTTTTAGCACTTAAATATTTATACTGTGAAAAAGTCCCTTGTTTAGTAGGAACTTCCACTGCATTATATTTAATAATCTCATTAATGAGCATGATATTCGATAGTCCATGTGCAATATTAAAAGCACTTCCAAGCTTATGAGCCATTGAATGACAAACACCTAAAAAAGCATTAGCGAAAGCCATTCCCGCTATATTCGCCGCATAATGCATATTTTCCTTTGCTTCTAAATCTTTGCTCCCATTATCATAAGATCGTTTCAAATATTTAAAAATCAAAACAAGGGATTCTTTTGCTAAAGAATCCGTAAAAGGCGTTGCCAACATTGAAGCATAAGCTTCGATAGCATGTGTTAAAGCATCAACACCTGAGTAAGCAGTAAGCTTTGGAGGCATGCTTAGCACCAACTCTGGATCTAATATCGCCATATTAGGTGTTAACCCATAGTCTGCAATCGGATATTTAAGATGTGTTTCATCATCTTTAATAACGGCAAACGGCGTTACTTCAGAACCTGTTCCAGAAGTAGTCGGAATAGCCACAAGGACTGCTTTCTCACCTAAAACAGGAAAATTATAAATTCGTTTTCTAATATCCATAAACCTCAAAGCCAAACCATCAAACTCAACATCAGGATTCTCATAGATACTCCACATGACCTTAGCGGCATCCATCGGCGAACCACCACCAATTGCAATAATGAGATCAGGTTTGAAATCATTCATTATCTTGACACCTTTTTTAACAGTTGAAAGAGTGGGATCAGCTTCTACATCTGAAAAAATCTTATAATCGATTTGCAACTCAGCTAAAATTTTAATTAGTTTTTTCGTAATACCAATCTCATTTAAAACACTATCACTCACAATAAAGGCACGCTTTTTATTCTTTAAGTCATACATTGCTTCTTTCAAACAGCCCCTTTTGAAATAAATCTTTGGAGGCACCTTAAACCACAACATATTCTCTCTCCTTTCAGCAACTGTTTTAATATTTAACAAATGTTTAACGCCAATATTTTCACTCTCAGAGTTACTCCCCCAACTACCACATCCAAGTGTGAGTGACGGCTCTAAATAAAAATTAAAAATATCACCTATTGCACCCTGTGAAGCTGGTGTATTAATTAAAACACGCCCCGTTGAAATCTTAGAACTAAAATAATTAATCCTTTGATGATTATTTTCTTTAGTATATAAAACACTCGTATGTCCTTTCCCCGCAAAATTAACTAATTTAACTGCTTGCTCTACGCCTTCTTCAAAAGAACGCACAGTATAAAATGCCAAAATAGGTGACAATTTTTCATGAGCAAAGGGCTCATCATAACCAACCTTAGAAACTTCAGCAATCAAAATTTTTGTAGGTTCTGAAATATTTTTAAGCCCAGCTAAAGTAGCAATCTTACAAGCACTCTGCCCTACAATATTAGCATTTAACTTCCCATCTTGAATGATAAATTTACCTAATTGTGTAGCCTCAGCTTTATTTAAAAAATAACAGCCACGCTCAAGAAAAAGTTGTTTTACATCTAGGGCAATATTTTTATGGACTAAAACCGACTGTTCTGAAGCACAAACAACACCGTTATCAAAAGTTTTACTTAAAATAATAGAATTTACTGCCATATTAATATCTGCTGACTCATCTATAATAGCCGGGGTATTCCCCGCTCCAACCCCAATAGCTGGTGTGCCAGAAGAGTAAGCCGCTTGAACCATACCTGGTCCTCCAGTCGCTAAAACTTTATCAGAATGAGCCATTACTGCCTGAGTAAGTTCTAAACTAGGCTCATCAATCCAAGCAATTATATTCTTAGGAGCACCTGATTTAATAGCTGCTTCTAGCATAATTTTTGCTGTTATAATCGTGGATTTTTTCGCTCTTGGATGCGGAGAAAAAATAATTGCATTACGAGTCTTAAGTGCCAACAGAGCTTTAAAAATAGTCGTAGAAGTTGGATTAGTCGTAGGGATAACTCCGGCAATTAAACCGATGGGCTCTGCAATCTTTTGAATTCCACCTGCAAAATCTTCTTCTAAAACACCACAAGTTTTTTCCTCTTTATACTTGTTATAAATAAATTCTGCAGCAAAATGGTTCTTAATCACCTTATCTTCGACAATCCCCATTCCTGTTTCTTCTGCTGCTAATATTGCAAGTTCAATTCTTGCACTATTAGCAGCTAACGCAACTTTTTTAAAAATCTCATTTACTTTATCTTGTGTAAAGACTGCATACTCTGCCTGAGACTTTTTAACCGCAACGATTAAATTTTCTAATTCTTCTAAGTTTCTAACCATAATCTTCCTTTTTTCCAATAATTTAATTTCCTGTCATCATTGCCGCTATATCTTCTTCTACTCCGCCTATTGGCTTAAGATTAAAATTATCAATCAAAATTTTAGCAACATTTAGGGATAAAAATCCCGGCAAAGTCGGTCCAATACGCATCCCTTTAAACCCTAGATGCAAAAGTGCCAATAAGACTGTCACAGCTTTTTGCTCATACCAAGCAATATCGAATGAAATTGGCAAATCATTAATATTCTCAAGCTCAAATACTTCTTGTAACTTAAGAGCGATCACAGCTAGAGAATATGAGTCATTACATTGTCCAGCATCCAAGATTCTTGGAATACCCTCAATATCACCAAGCTCTAACTTATTATACCGATATTTTGCACAACCTGCTGTTAGAATAATTGTATCATCAGGCAAATTTTCTGCAACCTCTGTGAAATAGTTACGGCTTTTATTCCGCCCATCACAGCCGGCCATTACGATAAATCTTTTAATTGCTCCTGATTTAACAGCAGCCACAACCTTATCAGCCAAAGCGATCACCTGATGGTGTCCAAAACCACCAACAATCTCACCTTGCTCAATTTCTTGCGGAGAATCACATATTTTAGCAAGCTCAATAATCTCAGAGAAGTCTTTACCCTCACTAATATGTTTCACTCCTTCATAACCTACAGCACCTGTTGTAAAAATTCTATCTTTATAGGAATCTCGTGGAGGAGTAATACAGTTAGTCGTCATTAAAATAGGACCATTAAAAGTTTCAAATTCCGTATTCTGCTGATGCCAAGCATTCCCATAATTTCCAACTAAATTATCATATTTTTTAAAAAAAGGGTAATAGTTTGCTGGCAACATTTCAGAATGAGTATAAACATCAACACCTGTTCCCTTAGTCTGCTCTAAAAGAACCTCTAAGTCTAAAAGATCATGCCCACTCACTAAAATACCCGGGTTATTCCTAACACCAAGATTAACTTTTGTGACCTCAGGATTACCATATTTTTCTGTATTAGCCGCATCCAATAAAGCCATTGCTGCAACAGAAATTTCCCCTTCTTTTAAAACAAGAGCCAAAAGCTCTTCCTGACTATCACTTTCCTTAATTGCGACTAAAGCATCAATAGCAAAAAAATAAATTGACTCATCTTTTTTCCCAAGAACGAAAGCATGGTAAACATAAGCAGCAAGTCCTTTTAAGCCATATAATAATAATTGTTTTAAAGATGTAACATCTTCATCTTCACTTTTCTCTATTATATTCGCAACTGATGGAAGACCAAGATCATGTTTCATTATCAAACCTTGGTCTATCATCTCTTGAATTTTCATGTCATCAAAGTTAGCATTAGTAATCGTTATAAAAAGAGAAAGCAGAATAAATTCATAGTATTTAACATTGAACTCTTTTTTAGCTTTAAGTCCTACGGCAATTTCAGTTATTGAGTCGATTAGACTATCCTGTAAATTAGCCGTATCTGCTTGTTTCCCACAAACACCTACTGTTTTACATCCAACATTTCCTACAGTTTCTTGACATTGATTACAAAACATACTCATTTTAAATCTCCCTATTTATTTAAAAAAAAGCCCTTTTTCTTTTTGACTTTCCCTGTATCTTTACTTACACAACTTTGACATACTTCATTTTTATTATTCTTTTTTAAATCAAAACAACTTTTACACTTTACTTTTTTGACAATATAGCCAACGCCACAGTCCGCACACCAACCACCATTATCAAGCTTTGCTTTTGCACAGCTTGCTCAAGTTACTTTATCCGTAACGCCTTTGTTCGCCGCACAAGCACCACAAGAACCACAGGAGAACAAGAAAGTAGAACCAAGTAAAATCACTAATAAAACTACGGAAATAACTGTTTTCTTTTTCATATTCATACCTCTTTATACCTCATTAAAGGTTATCTGCAAGATAATCAGTCTCATCATTCCAAATAGAACCATAATGAAAGTATAAAGCTTTACCTTAAAACCTTCCACTAACGCTTGAAATGAATATTTTTATAAATGAATGAAGTGATTAAATAATTTGACCTTCAACATCAACAACAACTTTTTTAATCGCTATATTTTTCCCTGACTGTAAAACAGCATCTTCCACTATTCTAAATAAGCCTCGACAACAAGGAACAACCATTATTGCAACAGTTATCGAATAAATAACATTATTTTTAATAAGCTCTGATAATTTATTAACATAAGGGCTAACATCATCTAACTTTGGACAAGCAATCGCTATTTTTTTAGCTTTTAAAAGCTTAGAATGGAATGCTCCTAAAGCAAAAGCAGTACAATCAGCCGCAATCAAAAGGTCTGATTCATTAAAAGCAGGGTTATGTGGTGATAATAAATGCAATTGGATAGGCCATTGTGTAAGTTCTGACCTCATATTTTGCTCATTTAAAGAACCTGTTACATCCGTATCTTCTTCTTTTGGAGCAAACTCACGCTGCATAGTCCCAGGACAACCACAGGCAAAAGGATCTTTCTTAGCTTCTGGAGCACCATGTACTTCTTTAGCAGCTTCATCGCCTCTAGTAGCTTTAACATGCTCATAAGTCTTAACCGCATCATAATCATCACACTCTTTTTCTACGACCTTTAAAGCATCCACAGGGCATACATCTAAGCAAGCCCCTAAACCATCACAGTAAATTTCTTTGACTAAAGTCGCCTTATTCTCTTCATCTAAAACAAGCGCACCTTCTGCACAAGCCGTGGTACAAAGACCACAACCATTACACTTTTCACGATTAATCTCAATGATATATCTTTTCACTTTATTCAGTTCCTCCTTATAATAATATTTCTTAACTAATTTTATCAACTTAAAAATTTATGAATTGTCAGTTTAGCAAATTCATTTTTCAAAATTACTTCTATTTTTTCCAACTCTCCCCTTAACACACACTCTTCTCTATTTTCACAAAGGTTATAATTAAGCATACAACTACAAGGTTCAATATTTCCTTGAAAAATTTCAATTAAATCAACAACTTTAATATCTTTAGCATTTTTAATAATCTTTACTCCGCCATTTGCACCTTTTTTTGATGCGACAAATCCATTTTTAATTAGATCCTGCAAAATTCTCCTTAGAAACTGATAAGGAATATTTTGTTCATTTGCAATATCTAAAGCAGAAACATACCCCCCCGATTTCTTTGCCAAACTAACTAATGCTTTAATAGCATAATCTGTATTTTTTCTTAATAATTTCATAAAATCCCGTTACTTTTTTATTTTGAGATAATTTTAGTATCATTTAATATTCTTGTCAACTATTTATTTTTATACAACTAAAGTATACGAGAATATATATCTATAATTTATCAAAAACCTTTTCGATATCCTCTAATATTTTCCAAAGTATTATATGTAAACAATCATCTAAGGCTTCATGAATCTTAAATGTATTTTTTTCTTCATATAAATATATTTTACTAAAAATAGTTTTCCCTCTTAACATAACTCTAAGCTGTAATTTTATTTTACACCTAAAAGGAGAAGATACCTTTCCCTTACCCTCTGCCTTAATCTCTAAAATCTTTGTATCAATAGTAAAAACAGCCTTATTCCTATTTTCTTTAAGATCATAGCCAGCTTCTTGTAATTCAAAATCTAAAGCCTGTAACAGCCATTCAACAGGATCTATTAAAGCTGCAAATTTTTCTCCAAGCCAATAAATTCTGGGATTAAGGCTATTATTTTTCATAGATTTTAAAAGGAACTTTGTTTTAAAACTCAAATAGGCTGAATCTTCTAAAGTTAGGACTTTAATCAAAGATCTTGGTGAAGCAAGATAAATTTTATCAGGTATTTCAGTATTTCTCTTATTTTTATAAATACTATAATCGGAATAATGCAAATTAATACAGTGCTTAATATTTATAATCCCTTCTCCCGCATATATCAAAACTCTAAAAAAAAATAATAAAAATATTGCACCGACAATCCTTCTTCTCACGATGAAACTCCTTTCTTGAATATGAATGCTCCCATCATAACAAAAAAAATAGAGATATACCATCACCTTTATAATAACAATATTTTTCTATCTAAACGAAAAAATAGCTCAACAAAAAATCAAAACCATAGTATGCCTAAAGATAGTCCTTGACTATCTTATTACTTTGTTTCATCTCCACTTAAAATCTAATTATTCCTCTGTACTTTTATATTAATTAACCTTAAGATAAAATATTACTTTTACCACAAGAAATAAAACACTTAGCATAAAAAAAATTTGACATTTGTGATTATTATGCCATATTATTAAGAGAAAAATATTTCAACTAAAAATAAAAAATTGGAAAAAGGAGGTTTTTTCTTACACTATAAAAAAATTTGCTCTTAAAATTAACTTAAAAAAGGAGAAAAGAATGTTTAACAAAAAAGTAGTATTAGCCGTTATTTCTTTAGTCTGCTTGACTTCATTTTCATTTGCACAATCATGCGGAGGAAAAAAAGTTCAAAATAAAAAATGCCCTATCATGAAAAAAGTCTGTAAAATTTTAAAAAACGGCGAAGCAATAGGTCTTTCTCAAACAGAAATACAAAAAATTAAAAATACTAAACGAGAGGTCAAAAAAAAACAAATAAAGTTAAATGCAGAAATAGAAATTTTAGGTCTAGATATTAAAAATGCTTTTCATCAAGAAACAATTAACACATCTGAGATCAATCGTCTTATAGATAAAAAATTCGAATTCAAAAAAGAAAGAGTAAAAATAGCCGTAGCGGCCTATGCTAAAATTAATAATATGCTCTCTCAAGAACAAAAAACTAAATTAAAAGCTTTACCTAACCCTGAAAAAAATAGCATTCCAAAAAAATGCAAAAAAAAGAAACAACAATGTAGCAAGGATGAAAAAGGATATAAGTGCAATACCAATATTAGACATAGATAATGTTTTTGTTCAAGTTATCCGTATCTATTCTTTGTTGAACAGATACGGATAACTTATTACTTTTCATAATAAATTCACGAATCCCCCCTCCAAATAAAAAATTAATATCCATTTTTATAAAAACCTTAAAAATTCTTTTACAACAACTCCTTTGCTAGCAAACAAACTTCAATCCAACCACTCTCTTTTGTAGGAAAAAAACTATTATTCCCTGTTCTCATTGCTTCCAAATATTTCATGTTATATTTTTTAATTATAAACATATTATTAAATGTATTTTCTAACTTTGAATAGCTATCTCGTCTAATTTCTGATATGTTGCAATAATCAAAAATTATCCCAAAAATTTCTTTCGGAATGCTAGCTTTATCACTCGCAATATTTTCATCTTCTTTAAGGAACTCAAAAATTATAAAATCAGGGTGAAGCACTTGGATAAATTTTTGTATTGATTCCGTTGATAAGTAGTAACTAATACCTTCTAAAACAAGTATTGTATTTTTCTTTGGATCCCATCCATAATTTGAAAGGCTTTTTTGGACAGACATAGTATTTAAAATATCTGTTTCAATAAAAGCAATATTTTCATATTTATTGCCACATAAACTATTATATAAATTAAATTTTATATCCATATTCTCTTTGTCAAGCTCAAATATTCTAACTTCTGGATAATACTCAGATATCTCAATCCCTAAAGGATCAAGACCTGCTGCTGCAATTACAAGTTGACAATCTTTATTTTGCCTAGATAAAACTTGATTAAGCAAACTAAAAATGCCCCATTTCCTATTTTTTATTACTTCGTCATAATAGGAACAAACCTCATTGCATTGATCATAAAGCAGCTGTCCTGCACTCAAGTCCAATTTTTCAAGGTATTCCTTTGCCTTGTCTGTGTTATAACAGTTAGTTCCTGCCCACATTAGAACAAGCGCTGATGTATCTGATAATATTTCCATATCATCTCCTCTAAAATTTGATATATTTATTCTTCAAAACAAACACTAAAGCTTGTTCTTAGCCATTGATAAAAATTAGCTAAATGGGTACATTATAGGCAGATAACCAATCATCCGTTTTAGATTGAGCCTTAATTTGATAACCTATAATTTCTTTGGAATACCAGTCGATCACAATAACCAAATAAAGCCAGCCAAAAGGAGATATCATAATTTTTGTCATGTTTATTCCCCAGTATTGATTCGCATAAGAGGCAACAGGTTTTGACCTATTAGAATATCTTTTAGCTCTAAGATTTTGATTTTTTTTAACTAATAAATTATTTTCTTTTAAAAGACGGTAAACTCTTTTTTTATTCACTTTAAGATTTTTCCTAAAGTTTAAATAAGCCCAAACACGACGAATACCCCAAAAAGGATGATCGGCTTTTATTTGTTTAATTTCTTGTAAGATAAACGCATTCCTATTTGTTACAGAAAGAGATTTTTTTCTTTTTACTTTTAATCGTTTTTTTTTTATTCAATAGTTAGATCCGCAATAATATTTTTCATTTTATCTACTTTATACTCTAAATTTTTTTCTTTTTTAGAAATATTATTATGTTCAAAAGCTTGAAAGCCAAATTTTAAAAACTTGTCTTTCCATCG
>JAAEPJ010000336.1 GCA_024222485.1 bacterium
TTTAAACCAACATAAAGCAACAAAACATAAAGAGTTGCATCAAGTCTGACCACTCCTATGACAGATTATTTCTGACAGAAAGAGCAGCAGCATACGTTGTCGAAAAACCAGGTTTTCGCTAGCATTTTAAAGTTATTGGCGGACGATGCCATCTTTATGTTATCTGGTAGTGAATTCCATATTTTGGGTCCAAGATAACTAAGAGATTTGATTCCATATTTGGTGGTATTGACTTTTGGAATATCTAAGGTTTTTACTCCTCTAAGGTTATAATTTGTAGGCTTCTCTACAAACATTTTTCGCATAAAAGAGGGATTTAGTCTGTTGAGAGTTTTATAAACCTCCAGTGCCAATGTGCGGATCATGTTTACATGAATGGTAGTATCTTTATCTTTTTTAAGAATCTCATTGTAATTTAGTGAGTAATCTGCATAGATTATTCGCAACGCTCTTTCATTTATTTTCTCTATTTTATTTTTACTTTTTTTTACTGCAGAAAAGCCATATTAAGGGGCAGTAGTTAAAATGGCACAGGATGAAGGAGTTTACTAGGACACGTTTTTCTTTTTCTTCTAAGTTGTTTGATAGCCTTTTAAGGACATTCAGTTGTCGGGATGCTTTTTGACAAATTAATTCCACGTGTTTGTCGAAGTTTAACTGGTTATCAATTTCAATACCCAATAGTGTTACTTCGCTAGTGGTTTCAATTTCAAAATTGTCATTTATCACAAAAGATTTCAAGTCTTTACTCTTTTTTCCTATTGTAATCGACTGAAACTTTGAGGGGTTTGCTGACATTTTATTATCATAAAACCATTTTGTACAGGCTTGTACATTTGATTTTATTTTTTCAACAAGTTGATTATTATTTTCAGCGTCAGCAAATATTATATCATCAGCAAAGTAACAGAGAGATCCATCTTTAACAATTAGAAAAATATCATTAATAAAATGTTAAAAAGTATGGTTCCTAATATTGATCCTTGCGGTACTCCATTTTCAAGAGCCTCCCATGGGCTATAGGCACCATTCACCCTAACTCTCTGTTCCCTATCAGAAAGATAGCTAAGAAGAAGGTCTAGTGCTAGAGAATTAAGACCATTTGCCTCTAGTTTGGCTATGAGAAGGTCTTTTGGTAAGCAATCAAAAGCTTTTGACGGATCCATCAAAA
>JAAEPJ010000337.1 GCA_024222485.1 bacterium
AAGTTTTCACTAAGTTTCATGGGGAACTATAAGAAATCGTTAAAATAATAAGTTCTACGCTGTTCCCATGGACAAAACTGTTGTATTACGTTTGTTTACAACGTTTTAGAGCTAACAGAACCGTTTTATTCAATGGGAAATGCGTAGTTTAAAAGAAATTGAGGTGAACTCTTATTCCGGGCTAAGTTTTCACTAAGTTTCATGGGGAACTATAAGAACCCATCGCTGTTATAAGTTCTATGCTGTTCCATGGGCAGAATTGTTTTAATACGTATGTTTACAACATTTAAGAGCTAACGGAATCATTTTCTTTCAAGCGAAAGGCGTACTTTATAAGAAATTGAGGTGAAGTCTTATTGCGGGGCGAAGATTTAACCAAGTTTCATGGGGAACTATAAGAAAACCTCGGTGTAATAAGTATTAAGCTGTTTCCATGGACAGAACTGTTGTAGTACGTATGTTTACTACGTTTTAGAGCAAACGGAATCGTTTTATTCTATGGAAAATGCCTACTTTATAAGAAATTAAGGTGAACTCTTTTTGCGGGGCTAAGTTTTCACTAAGTTTCATGGGGAACTATAAGAACCCATCGCTGTTATAAGTTCTATGCTGTTCCATGGGCAGAATTGTTTTAATACGTATGTTTCCAACATTTAAGAGCTA
>JAAEPJ010000338.1 GCA_024222485.1 bacterium
GTTTCAGTTTCTGATGAAAGTGTGCACACACGGTCATCATATGTTGTTAGAAGAGTATGACAATCTGGTACAGTTAAGTTTCAACCACAATTGTGGTAAAATCTTTAAGAGTATTCTATGACTCATCAAAATCTTGTGCCTTTTTGAGGAAAGGCTCAAGCAGCATTGATAAGGCTATCCTCTTGTATTTCTTGTCATCAATCCCGCAATAGCGATAAATAGATTCACAAATTAGGCTGCTTCACTGTAAGTTTTAAGACTCTTGTATCTGGAACTTTTTAATAACATAATTTCTAAAGTTATAACATCTTTCTTTAAATGATTTAAGGTTTTTAATCAGTGAGTAAGAAATATATATAGAGATCTGTTTATGATGAATTTTGTCCTTTCCATTTTGTTGTTTGTTCCTTTTTGAAATCTTCTCCTTTCCCTTATACCATCAAACCTTTTCCTTGTCTTATGCAAGCCTTGGTAAGGTATACGAAAGCCTAATAGGCGAGTGTTGAAAAGGAGAAAAAAAAGATACCAGTGTGCTATCCATCACAAACATACCTGGTGGTATATGATTTATTCAGAAAAAATGGTTACGAAATTGTAATTGGAAACTCGACTTTTCTGTCATTTGAAACTAGGAATTTTTTGTTTTATTACGCGTTTCATACAAAAAACTAAGAATTTTTAATAATTTCAACGACCGGAAACTAAGAGGTAAAACTAACATGAAAACAAAATCTCCGTTTAGTGTGTTTTTTTCCGTAAAAAACTATGGTTGAAATTCCTGTTTTATTTCGAGTTTATTTGTGTAAACTGGTTCGAAATGGATGTTTTCCGTTTAGTTTCTTACTTCAAAACTATTAATAAATTGGATATTTTTTTGCTGTGTCTTTTAAACTACGCATTTCCCATTGAATAAAACGGTTCTGTTAGCTCTAAAACGTTGTAAACAAACGTATTACAACAGTTTTGTCCATTGGAACAGCGTAGAACTTATTATTACAACGGTTTCTTATAGTTCCCCATGAAACTTAGTGAAAACTA
>JAAEPJ010000339.1 GCA_024222485.1 bacterium
ACAAGGTCTGTCATCATTTGTGGATGAAATATAGCAGTGTACATACACACCTGCATCATTAGGGCCACCTTGAGAAGATCTGGGCATCTTATTCATCCCCTGATTACCGTCCTTCATGGCAGACGGCAAGGTGTCGTTCAGTGCAATAGTAGGGACATTCGGCTCGCTCGATCGACCGTCACTCTGCCAAGCCTTCAGGAACAGTCCCTTCATTTTGGTTTCGAAGGGGAGGAGGTATTTCGTGTACTGGTTTTTCACTGTGTAAGCGAGTGAGCTGTTCGTTGAAGGCAAGTTCAGTGATTTCAAAACTTCTCGAAATTGTTTTCGCTTCAGGACCTAAAAGAAATAACAGAAATATGTCTTTTACTCAAGAAGGAAGACAATAAAGAGAAAGAAAGATTTTTTCTGTTTTAAAGTGATAATAGTATATCTTGTTTAGTTTTTAATAAGTTCGTTGTAATTCTAAGTATATCTTCATGCTATTATTCTAGCTCTCTGTATTCTTTATGTATTCGTATTGAAAGTAAACAGTTTTGTATGCTTTTCTTATGTTCTCATGTAGTTATAAAAAATCTGTTATCATAAATGGCAGAGCTGCCAGTTACATTTCTACGGACGAGTGTCTAGAGTCAAAAGCTTTGTCTAAGGCCCTCATTTCACTGAATTACCATGCAAACGGGCTGGCTTGTTTGACGAGATGAAATTTTGATTGGCATTACATGAGGGGGGCTTGTCTCGGCAAACGAGCCGACTTAATAGTTTTAAAGGGGAAGTTCGGTCAAAAAAAATATTCTCCAATTTCACTGTAAATGTGTTCTAAAGTCGTTGTAGGATACAATTTTAACTCTTACCTTGCTCCCGGAGTCGATAATCCACTAATATCCGTTGCGAAAAGTCGCATGATTTTAGGCCGCCATTCTCGAAAATCTGAGCAAGAATGTTGTTGCTGTTTTTGACGTCATCACGGTCAAAAGAAAAATCATGGGGTGAAACGCGTATTGCGGACAACACTTCTTATGATAATTCTGAATCTTTCTTTGTTTTTGTGACACAATATAATGTGTTAGAAATATATTTTATTACTAGAAATAGATTAAAAACTGCAATATCAATAGAAATTACTCAAACTTCAACACAAAATGGCTGAAAAAAGTAGTGAAACTTCGAACGACTTTAAACAAATAAGTAGCGACGAAAAAAGTGGTGATGAAGAATAATTAGAAGTTCATAATTACAGAGAATGTCAATTGGAAACCTCAAATTGTTCGTTGCAACAATGTATATGGGCAATACATTTACCGCAGGATTCATTAACTGATGTCCCTTTGAATTAAAAACTTACAATAAAACATTTCATTTGTCGAAAAAATATAATACAAAACGACTTTGATATAGGTATCTAATGAAAATCAAGCAGATAACTTTTCCAGTTCGAAAACAGGGAATGTTATAGGAATGTTTGTACCTACTCTGTGGTTTCTAATAGACGGGGGCGTTGGAATAGTAGGACAGGTTGGAAAACTCTCAAAATAATTGATACGG
>JAAEPJ010000340.1 GCA_024222485.1 bacterium
AAGAAACCCTCGGTGAAATAAATTCTAGGCTGCTCCCATTAATAGAACTGTTGTAATACGTATGTTTACAACGTTTTAGAGCAAACAGAATCGTTTTATTTTATGCGAAAAGCGTGCTTTCTAAGAAATTGAGGTGAACTCTTATTAAGGGGCTAAATTTTCACCAAGTTTCACAGAGAACTATAAGAAACCCTCGCTGAAATAAATTCTAGGCTGTTCCCATGGACGGCACTGTTGTAATACGTATGTTTAAAACTTTTTAGAGCAAACAGAATCGTATTATTCCATGCGAAAGGCGTACTTTATAAGAAACTGAGATGAACTCTTATTGCGGGGCTAAGTTTTCACTAAGTTTCATGGGGAACTATAAGAAACCATCGAAGTAATAAGTTCTAAGCTTTTCCCATGGACAGAACTGTTGTAATACGTAAGTTTACAACGTTTTAGAGCAAACATAACCGTTTTAGTCCATGGGAAATGCGTACTTGATAAGAAATTGATGTGATTTCTTATTGCGGGGCAAAGTTTTCACTAAGTTATGGGGAACTATAAGAAACCGTTGAAGTAATAAGTTCTAGGCTGTTCCCATGGACATAACTGTTGTAATGCGTATGTTTACAAAGTTTTAGAGCAAACAGAACCGTTTTATTCCATTGGAAATGCATACTTTATAAGAAATTAAGGTGAAATCTTATTGCAGGGCTAAGTTTTCACTAAGTCTTATGGGGAACTATAAGAAACCCTAGGTGTAATAAGTTCTAAGTTGTTCCCATAGACAGAAGTGATGTAATACGTATGTTTA
>JAAEPJ010000341.1 GCA_024222485.1 bacterium
AGTATACCAACCACATTTTTATCTTTTTTACAGAACCTAATCCTGGAAGATATAGTATATCAGTTCTTATTTCAGAACTAGTAACAATTCTTAAAAAAGTCCGTAAACTAGGGAGAATACAAGCTGTGTTGATCCACTGTCAAAAATCATGGAAGTAAGTTGGCCTAAACTTAAAAAGGGGCCTAAATATAAACAGTGATTTTAGCCAAAACAAAACTCCCAAAATGATTAAAAAAGAGTAGACCTAAACTTCTTAAAAAAGCAACACAATATTAGGAATATATGAAGCAAGATTTATCTTTATTGATTGATCCTTGGGTGGGTTGCTGAAATCAATTTTGATTTTTACTTACTAAGTCTCTTTTGGCTCATTCCCGGCGAGTCGACGTTCCATTCTTTCGTTTACTTCTCTAACTCGTTGCCTTCTTGCTCTATATGCTGATATTCACTCAGCATCAGCCAAGGGCTCGTTCTG
This sequence comes from bacterium, assembly GCA_024222485.1. Classification (GTDB taxonomy): domain Bacteria; phylum RUG730; class RUG730; order RUG730; family JAAEPJ01; genus JAAEPJ01. Next base: position 476 of record JAAEPJ010000341.1, read on the forward strand.
CTAAGGCTAACTCTCATTATCCCAAAACAGAATCAGTAATTTGCCCTACGTTTCCGTTTTCAGCAGTGGCACGGCCTACTGCACTTTCAATGTCAACGTCGTCGTCCTCGTACACGGCTTCGTAATCTGAGTGATCCGCGCCACTGCTACTGCTTGTAGAAAAATCATCCCCAGAGTAAGTTTCGGATGATATCGAGATTTCAGATCCAAACAGTATTTTAAGCAAAGGATGCTGAACAGAATGAGATGAAACTCCATGCTGAAGGTAAAACTTTTCGATGCGAAAAATCTAGTTAAAAACACGTGAAATTCAGTACTGAAGCCAAGGGCGCGAGCCGGCAAATGCCGGAATCTACGTCATCATGAAACTCGACCCAGCCTTCTTTTTCAGCGGTTTTTCACAAAAAGTGCGTTTTTTAACCGTCGATTTAGGGTACTTGTAAACAAAATTTAACATTTTTTTTTAATTCTTATGTGTGTATACATGATAAAGCTTCGAAAAATCAAAAAAAAGGTTTAGGGTTTATTAGCACTTTAAAGAAAGAAACATGGGTTCATTGGACTATTTTCTAAAAAGTCAATCAGACGTGTCTATCAAGTTATTCGGTCTAAAACGCTGTTGGCACACATCTCCAAAGGTCCAGTACTGTGTATAGGTTTACTAAATAAGAAAAAAATAATTTATCTATCCCCCATTTATGTATTATATGCTCATGACGTCATCTTTGACTTTGGAGATGGGGGTAAAAAGGCA
>JAAEPJ010000342.1 GCA_024222485.1 bacterium
AAGTTTTAGGCTGTTCCCATGGACAGAACTGTTGTTATATGTTTGTTTATAACGTTTTAGAGCAAATCGAATCGTTTTATTCCATGCAAAAGGCGTACTTTATCAGAAATCAAGGTGAATTCTTATTGCAGGGCTAAGTTTTCACTAAGTTTTATTGAAAACTATAACAAACCCTCGGTCTAGGCTCTTTCCATTGACAGAAATGTTGTAATTCGTATGTTTACAACATTTTAGAGCAAACAGAATCGTTTTATTACATGCAAAAGGCGTACTTTATAAGAAATTAGGGTGAACACTTATTGCACGGCTAAGTTTTCACTAGGTTTGATGGAGAACTTTAAGAAACCCTCGATGTAATAAGTTCTAGGCTGTTCCCATGGACTGAACTTTTGTAATACGTATGTTTACAACATTTTAGAGCAAACAGAATCGTTTTATTCCATGCAAAAGTTGTACTTTATAAGAAATTGAGGTGAACTCCTATTGCAGGGATAAATTTTCACTAAGTTTCATGTGGAACTATAAGAGACCCTCGGTGTAATAATTTCTAGGCTGTTCCCATAGACAGAACTATTTTAATACTTATGTTTACAACGTTTTAGAGCAAACAGAATCGTTTTACTCTATTTGAAAGGCGTACTTTCTAAGAAATTGAGGTGAACTCTTTTTGCAGGGCTAAGTTTTCACTAAGTTTCATAGGGAACTATAAGAAACCCTCGGTGTAATAAGTTCTAAGCTGTTCCCATAGACAGAACTGTTGTAATACGTACGTTTACAACGTTTTAGAGCAATCGGAATCGTTGTATTCCATGGGAAATGCGTACTTTATAAGAAATTGAGGTGAACTCTTATTGCAGGGCT
>JAAEPJ010000343.1 GCA_024222485.1 bacterium
CTCCATGGAGTTGTAGGTTCGTTGGTCTGAACTGGTTTTTGCCTTTGATACTCTGGATGTTTCCTAGGATAGTGTATATCGGGTGTTTGAAATGGTTGCTTACTGCCTTGTATAGGTTCTCCCATGTTTTAAGGTGCTCTTGGACCGTTCGTATCTTTAGTGAGTTTGTTTGGGGTGTCTGGTTGGGCCATACGTCTTCAAGTAGGCCGGTGCTGATTGTTCCTGTTTGCTTAAGGGGTGTTTTGTGTTTGAGTCCTCGTGTGTAATTGTTTATGATTTCTGGTATTCTTTTGAATAGAGTCGAATCTTTAAAACACTTGATTTTTGCCCCAAAACAAAATATGACCAAAAAAAATACGACAGGGTCGGACCTGTGGAAAAAAAACCCTGTAATTGGGAAATTTTTCAAAAACCGAGACATATCCAATGTTGGGTCTGGGACAACACAATATATCTCACAGTTTGAGAGAGCTATAATTCGACGTGCTAATTCGAATGGCCGAATGGATTTGACACATTGAGTATTAGCTCTGTAGCTCATCAACTGACCGACTTAGTAGACTTGGAAGATTTGCTCGGCATTACGGGCACATTTTCAAATCGGTCAGAGAGAGCTATAATTCGACGTGCTAATTCGAATGGCCGAATGGATTTGACACGTCGAGTATTAGCTCTGTAGCTCATCAACTGACTGACTTAGTAGACTTGGAAGATTTGCTCGGCATTACAGGCACATTTTCAAATCGGTCAGAGAGAGCTATAATTCGACGTGCTAATTCGAATGGCCGAATGGATTTGACACATTGAGTATTAGCTCTGTAGCTCATCAACTGACCGACTTAGTAGACTTGGAAGATTTGCTCGGCATTACGGGCACATTTTCAAAAGTACTCAAATCAGTTGGCCGAGAGAAGGACATATTGGCGGCCAGTCATAACGACATCACACGCAAAATATCAGCCGCCTAGACCCCAATTCGGCCAACTTAGCCAACTTGACAGATTTGCTCGGCATTACGGGCACATTTTCAAAAGTACTCAAATCAGTTGGCCGAGAGAAGGACATATTGGCGGCCAGTCATAATGACATCACACGCAAAATATCAACCGTCTAGACACCCATTTGGCCAACTTAGCCACATCATCTGGACAAATTCTGCCCAAGCTGCCACATCAGGCTCTGCTTCTTCTACATCATTGCGATAGTTGGCACCCTCTCTATCTGCACCTTCATGAAATTTGACTACTTCGCCATCCTGAAGCTGGAGGTGTCGGAACCCAACTTCCACGTCACTGTGACGGAGCTGCTCCTCCTCGTCCCCTTCTTCCACCTTGTCTGGGTCCTCCTGGCCGGCCCAACCTTCTACCTACACAACAAGATGCTGATGCTGAGTTACCTCACGAAGACAGTCCCCAAGCTGCGGTTGGCGGCGCTGGCTCGTGGGCTGTCGACCGCCGGGGACGCCATGGACCTGGGGCTCAGGCTCATTGAGGACGACTTCAGGCACTGGGTCGTGTGCCTCGGCTACCTGTCCATCAGGCTGGCGGCCTGGTGGATGGACAGCACCTCTACGAACATCCTCGATTACTTTGTCCTTGTCACCATGGCCCAGGCCACTGCCTGCCGGGTGCCGTATCCCTGCACTACATCAACAACTACCAGCCCGTCCCCCTGCCGCCCCTGGCTGCTCCTGGTGCCCTCAGACCTCAGACTCAGACCTCAGACCTCAGACTCAGACCTCAGACCTCAGACTCAGACCTCAGACCTCAGACTCCGACCTCAGACCTCAGACTCAGACCTCAGACCTCAGACTCAGACCTCAGACCTCAGACTCAGACCTCAGACTTCAGACTCAGACCTCAGACCTCAGACTCA
>JAAEPJ010000344.1 GCA_024222485.1 bacterium
AGAACCATGGTCGGCCACTAAAGGCTTTGGATCGGCTGAACAAAGCATAGTTTTGGGCCTTTTCCCAGTATTTCCAGGCTTTTTTGAGTGTTCAGTATTTTTAGTATATAGCATATAGCACGTAGCACATAGCACATAGAACATAGCATATAGCACATATAATATATCATGTAGCATATAGCACATTGCATATAGCATATATCACATAGCATATACCATATAGCATATACCATATAGCATATAGCATATAGCACATAGCACATAACACATATTAGCTTATTAGCATATTAGCCTATTAGCATATTAGCCTATTAGCATATCTCCCTAGTTGACCCTGGTGATACCATAGTTAACTCTAGAGACACACTAGAAGCATCAGATACCTTAGAAAGCCTTAATTCCTTAAAACAGATATTTGTCACACACACGCAACAACAACAACAACAGACAGACCTGTGACAAAGCCTTGTATTGGCCCAACCTGTGGTCGGGCAACAAGACCAGAGAGCTGGTACTGCCCGACCTGTTTCCTTTAACCTTTAACCTGTAACCTGTAACAGAAACCAGTAGTACCCCAGGAGTACCCCAGGAGGATCCCTGAGCGGCCCCTGAGGATCCCTGAGTGGTCCCTGAGGCCTTCTGAGCAGTCCCTCAGGTACCTAAAAGTACCCTCAGGTACCCAAAAGTACCCTCGGGTACCCAGAAGTACCCTCAGGTACCCAAAAGTACCTTCAGGTACCCAAAAGTACCCTCATGTCAGGGCCCTCCTGTGAGGGTCGTGTCTGCATTGGTACTCACGTTTGACGTTTCCACGTTGAGGGTCTTGCTGGTCGAGGGTCTTCCTCGTCCGGGGGCTTCCTCTCCGTTGAGGGTCTTCCTGGTTGAGGGTCTTCCTCGTCCGGGGGCTTCCTCCCCGTGGGGCTGAGGGTCTTCCTTCAGGGGCTTCCTTCAGGGTCCTTCTCCGCCGTCTGTCCTCCCTCCGGTCGGTCGAGAACAGTCCACTGGTGTATAAGGGACCAGCCCAGCGACTCTGAAACAGTTCGGCACATGATGTCTCGGTCACGACATCAAGTCAAAAGTACCCTCAGGTACCCAAAAGTACCTTCAGG
>JAAEPJ010000345.1 GCA_024222485.1 bacterium
ACGGCCATACCACCCTGAGTATACCAATCCTCGTCTGATCACTGAAGTCAAGCAGGCCCCGCCCCTGTCAGCACCTGGACGGGTGACTGCCTAGGAACACACGCCGTTCTAGGCTTTATTTTTTCATTTTCTAGGCTATCTCTTTTCATCGGCAAATGGCTATCTGTCAGGATAAACAAACTAACCATGACTTTTTCGCAGGAACTAAGAAACTTCAACTACTGCAATACTAGGCCGGGAAAAGCAGATTTTGTCTTGGAACTGATGGTTGTATGTCGGCGGTTATAGGATCTTAGAGACTTTGTTTCCATATTTCGATTCAATCTCATTCGATATGAATGTAAGTCCTAAAAGGATAAGGAAGGCTGACATCTTGTTAATTTTTTTTACAGTTTACTATGCCTACGGCCATACCACCCTGAGTATACCAGTTCTCGTATGATCACTGAAGTCAAGCAGGGTTGGGCCATGTCAGTACTTGGGTGGGTGACTGCCTATGAATCTTTAGTGTTGTAGGCTTTATTTTTTTCTTTTCTAGGCCACCTCACTTCGCCCTCACATTGTTATCTGCCAGGATAAAAACACTAACCATGACTTTATTGCAGGAACTAAGAAACTCCAACTACAGCAATACTAGGCCGGGGATAGCAGATTTCGTTTCGGAAATGAGGGTCGTATTTCCATAGACACATTATTGTGAAGAATCTGTTTTGAT
>JAAEPJ010000346.1 GCA_024222485.1 bacterium
CTAAATAAACAACTTCAAACTAAAAAAACAAAATTTTTAACTCGCATAAAAGACAACTTGTCTATTCCTAAAATAACCAAAAAATTAGATACATTTTATATTCATGATTTTAAAACTTTTATTTCAGAGTTAAAAAAGCAAAAAATAGACTTATCTCTTAAAGAACAGGATGAATGGAACGAATATTTTAATGATTATAAAGCTGAAATAAACGAACTGCAAACAAAAATACAAACTACAGACAAAGAAATAGACGCAATGGTTTATAAGCTTTATGATTTAACAGACGAAGAAATAGAAGTAATAGAAAAATCGACATAAGAAACCTAGTTCAAGGATGTAATGAAAATGACTACAGTAAGACAATTATTAGCTAATAGCAATATTAATGTAGATAAAATTGAAAAAATGGCAATTATCAGTCAAGAAAGTATAAAGGCTTTTAATAACTTGCCAGCAGTTCAAGACCTCAATAAAACCTTAAAGACAACAACAATATTATCTTATGGAATACAAAAAAGTTTAAATGGCATTGCAGAACAACACAGAAATACTATTTTAAATGCCTTAAATACTGCTCAACAAATTTCTAAGAGCTATGACCATTTAAAAAATATTAACTTTCTGATGCCTCAGCATAGAATTATTGAAGATGAAGATATTGACGAAAACAATATTTACACACCAAAACCGCAAATCATCCAGCAAAACAACGAAATATTAA
>JAAEPJ010000347.1 GCA_024222485.1 bacterium
CATGGGAACAGCCTAGAAGTTATAACACCGAGGGTTTCTTATAGTTCCCCATGAAACTTAGTGAAAACTTAGCCCTGCAATAAGATTTCACCTTGATTTCTGATAAAGTACGCCTTTTGCATGGAATAAAACGATTCCGTTTGCTCTAAAACGTTGTAAACATACGTATTACAACAGTTCCGTCAATGGCAACAGCCTAGAACTTATCACTTTGAGGATTTCTTATAGTTCCACATAAAACTTAGTGAAAACTTAGCCGTGCAATAAGTGTTCACCTTAATTACTTATAAAGTACGCCTTTTGCATGGAATAAATCGATTCCGTTTGCTCTAAAACGTTGTAAACATACGAATAATAACATATCTCTCAATGGGAAGAGCCTAGAACTTATTACACCGAGGGTTTGTTATAGTTCCCCATCAAGCTTAGTGAAAACTTAGCCCCGCAATAAGAGTTCAGCTCAATTTCTTATAAAGTACGCCTTTCGCATGGAATAAAACGATTCCGTTAGCTCTAAAATGTTGTAAACATACGTATAACAACAGATTTGTCCATGGGAACAGCCTAGAAGTTATTACACCGAGGGTTTCTTAAAGTTCCCCATGAAACTTAGTGAAAACTTAGCCCTGTAATAAGAGTTCACC
>JAAEPJ010000348.1 GCA_024222485.1 bacterium
ATGTCGGACCTGAACGACAATGCATTAACTGTAGTGAGACTCCAAATCTATACTAGCTCCTACTTGCAATTTCCCCGTTCATGTGTCATGGTGGCCATGGGCAGAGGTTCAGGGCAGGACTGGTAAAAGATAATGTCTGGTGTAAGCAGGGGCTGCGGGAGATAACCAAGCTGGGGATCACAGTGGATCTATAATTGTGGGATAGGCAGCCCAGACTACGTCTCACCTGGACTGTTGAGAATCAATGTGCCGAGGGCGCAGTGCCATGACATGTGTTGGAGAGGCGACCACCTGGCATGGATGTGGCACTGGTGGGCCGGGAGTTTGACGCACCCGTCATGGGTGTCCGGCTTCAGGACCGGGCGCCTGAGGCAACCAGGGTCCTGAAAACACTTGGCTCAGGATTTGTGTAATTACGCAAGTTCCAGTCCGCAACGAAGGCATACATTGCGCTTCCCCCTTTAGAAAATCCATCTACCATACCCCCTGTTTGGCCTCCTTAGTGGTCTCTGTGCGCATCTCATTCCTAGGCGTAAATATTAAGATTCACCTCCCTTTCAAGGAGTTATTCCTGCATGCGCAAATCCCAAACGCAAATTCAGTTTCGCCGAAGAATGCACAGCACAGGCTCACCATCCTCCGCCACAACCACAACAACAAAAAGGTCTGATGCAGACGACCAGTGCACATTGTGGAAATGTAGTAGGGCTGTGGCATTTTGGTTTTAACCCCATAGTTTCTGTTTTATAAATAACCCCCCAGAGTAAATGTGAACACACTTAACTCATAAATTGCCTTGATTTGAGGAAAATCCTGCCATCATGCCTGGATATTGGCCCATTTGTAA
>JAAEPJ010000349.1 GCA_024222485.1 bacterium
AGCCTTTTATTTTTCTATCAAAATCAACCTTGTAAAGGGGGAAGGGGAGGGGGCAAAATGTAGAAAACTGTAAAAATAATGCAAGTGTTCCAAGAATTTTTGGGGGATTGTAGGTTTCTTATACACGCATTTTTTTACAAGCAATGTCAGCTCAGCTAAGTACTGAAAATTGCTTAGGTAGAGGGCAAATTTGAGTACTCATAATTGCTTAGCAATTGTTTACCCTTTTATACTTGAGGATTTCTTTTCTTAGAATATCATCTCAAAAGTTTTTGTAAAACAATTTTCTAGTATCTTGCATAGCTACAAAAGTGTCCCGGAGAACTATTATACACTATAACCTAAATCTCAATAGAATGATGAGACTGTAGATGAAACTGATTTTGGTCTAAAGTCAAGTTAATGGCAAAGACGAATGTTTCAGGGGCAGATGGGTTTCTACACTTCGGCCCTACACTAAAGCATAGGTTCCCTACGCAGCCAGTCGCTAAAACGAGGGATAATCGTTTAAAATTGCAATTCTTAAAATATTTTCTTCAAATTTGTTTTAAACGATAGCTTCTAGCCCGTAGAACAAACTGATTTTGGTCTAAAGTCAAGTTAATGGCAAAGACGAATGTTTCAGGGGCAGATGGGTTTCTACACTTCGGCCCTA
>JAAEPJ010000350.1 GCA_024222485.1 bacterium
AGAAAATTAAAAAATAAAGCCTACAACACCATGTGTTCCTAGGCAGTCACCCATCCAAGTACTGACATGGCCCGACCCTGCTTGACTTCAGTGATCAGACGAGAACTGGTATACTCAGGGTGGTATGGCCGTAGGCATAGGAAACTGTAAAAAGTATTAACAAGATGCTTACCTTCCTTATCCTTTTATGACATGCATTGATATAGAATGAGATGAAATTGAATTATCAAAACAGAGTCTCCACGATCATGTGTCTATGGAAATACAAGTATCAGTTCCGAGACAAAATCTGCGATCCCTGGCCTCTTATTATTGCTGTAGTTGGAGTTTCTTATTTCATGTGATAAAGTTGTGGTTAGTTTCGTTATGCTGACCTATAACCATTTGTCGATCAAAAGAGATAGCCTACAAAATTAAAAAAAAGAGCCTACACAACCATGTGGTTCTATGCAGTCACCGATCAAAGTACTGACATTGCCCGACCCTGCTTGACTTCAGTGATCAGGCGAGAACTGGTATACTCAAAGTGGTATGGCCGTAGGCATAGGAAACTGTAAAAAATATTAACAAGATGTTTGCCTTCCTTATCCTTTTAGGACTTCCATTCATATAGAATGCGATAAATTCGAAATATGAAAACAGAGTCTCAACGATCATGTGTTCATGG
>JAAEPJ010000351.1 GCA_024222485.1 bacterium
AAACTACGTTCAATCATACTTTTTATTGAGAATGACAATACAACCACCAATAACTATACCATTTTGATTCAATTTACGATGGTTGTATTATTCTAGAGTGTGAAATGAACAACACTGTCAAGTTACATGTGAAACTACGTTCAACCATACTATTGATTGAGAATGACAATACAACCACCAATAACCATACCATTTTGATTCTATTTACGATGGTTGTATTATTCTAGAGTGTGAAATGAACAACACTGTCAAGTTACATGTGAATCTACGTTCAACCATACTGTTGATTGAAAATGAAAATACAACCACCAATAACCGTACCATTTGGATTCAATTTACGATGGTTGTATTATTCTAGTGTGTCAAATGAACAACACTGTCAATTTACATGTGATACTTCGTTCAACCATGCTGTTGATTGAGAATGACACTACAACAATCAATAACCATACCATTTTGATTGTATTTATGCTGGTTGTATTATTCTAGAGTGTGAAATGAAAAACACTGTCAAGTTACATGTGAAACTACGTTCAACAATACTGTTGATTGAGAATGACAATACAACCACCAATAACCATACCATTTTCATTCTATTTACGATGGTTGTATTATTCTAGAGTGTAAAATGAACAACACTGTCAAGTTACATGTGAAACTACATTCAACCATACTGTTGATTGAGAATGACAATACAA
>JAAEPJ010000352.1 GCA_024222485.1 bacterium
AGCTATACCAGTCTGCAGCGAAAGAAATGCTCGACAGCAAGTGGGCAGACCAAGTGGGCCGGCGAGCTATCCGGTTATCCGAAATCATGCGAATGGGCGAGTGGGACGAACGCGCCCTGGAGTGGGACTGAGAAGACCCAGCGGTTTTTAAAAACTCGAGGCGTGGGAGCGCCAATAACCATTGGATAACTGATGACTACATACTTTAAAGCCAAATACGACAATGAGGCCAACGGCCCGTTTGTCGAGCAGAATTTTGTCGAACTGACATGGGCTGGAGGCGGTCGAGGGCAGATCATCGATGTTTTCGATGATGGCGCGACCGGTAAGTTACACGTTGCGCTGATCGCTGGCTCGATACCGACCGACGGCCAGACCATGACGCAAGGAACAACCACTGGTGATGCAGATGGTAACTCCAGTGTGATGTTCTATCCCCCACATTTTCGCGACGACGTGTCGGTTACCAAAAATGGAAGCGACTTCAATATCCGATGGACTGGTCCACTGGCTGACGGTAATGGAGTTATCCCCACTCACTCGCTGTTCTTCGGTGGGCAGACAGTTGACCTTACGGTTAACCAAACCCTGACGTTCAGCGGCGGTCAGACTGCGGAGCTGATCCGCATCGTTGACCAGACCGGCGCCGAGGGAGAGATCGAGGTTCGATTTATCTCGGATATCAACGCAGGCCTGCCGGTCGATGGAGACACCTTCGCCGACGAAGGCACGGGCGACGGCACGGTTTTTGGCGAGGTTCACTCGCGCTCGTACACACCACTGGAACTCCACAGGCTGCTGGCCGACCTGAACGATGACGCGCAGTTTGTCGGCAACGATGAACTGTCCATGATCGACCCAACAACATCCGCGAAAGATACCGATTCGATCATTCGATTGATCGGTGGTGCCAACGTCGATGACACCGTGATCGATCACATGTACGGCGGCTCTATCGCGCAGACTGCCGGCACCGAGGGCGATGTCAAATACTCCGGCCTCGACTTTCAGGTAACAACCCCGCTGGCGTCTACCCGCCCGGTCCTGATCTCTTTCGATCCAGCAACCGGCCTCGATGCGATAGTCACCGATTACTGGTCAACTGCATGGAACCCCGACTCTATCGCGGGCAACATTCGAATCATGCGCAAAGTGCGCGCCTACGGCGTCGACATCGATGGCCGCCGCGTAAAAGGCAAGCTGCTGGAATTTGGTGAAGGCTACTTCGAAGGCGGCACCACACTGGGCGACGCGACTACCTCCCTGGCTGTGTTCTCTGCCAGCGACGGTAACAACGATACCGCGGTCGGCACGGTTGCCGGCGCGCCATACAACACCATCGTTCTGACCGATGGGTTCCAGACGCTCGATTACTCCAACAGTAATGGCGCAACCCCGTTCGCGCTGTCACTGGGGTACGGCACTGCGGAAGGCCTGCAAGCCTACGAACGCACCAAATACATCCAGCGTCGCGGCACCGCCGAGACACTGTTCGGGCGCAATGCCCAGCTGGTCACGGGCGTTAATCGCAACTTCGCGCACGACGCCGAGACTGGCGGCGCGCTGACTGAAAACGAGATCATTGCCTGGGGTACCGAAGTCACCTATTCCGGCCAGACCGCGAACATCGCGCTCGGCGAAACGGTTGACTTCTCGCCATCCGGTGCTCGAGGCCGCGTCTATTACCTCGATGACAATGGTGCCACCGGTACCATAATCGTCGGTGATGTCGAGGGCGGCACCATTACCATTGCCGACAGCATGAGCTCTGGCGGCGGCGGTGACGGTGATGTCGATACCGTAGTGATCAATAGTTCGTTCGGTATCGGCCTGGTGATCGCATACGACGATCAGGGCACTACCGGCAACGTCTACTACCAGTCGCTCGCTGGCATCGATCCCGTGGATGATCAGACTGTCTTCGGTCGTACCTCCAACAACACGGTCGATGTGAACGGATCGATTGCCACCAGAACGATCAACAGCCAGTTCATCGGCCTGTACACCGGCACGAACTTCCAGACCAACTTCGGTATCGGTATCAATGCATCCAACGCTATCCTGGGCGACCAGAACCGAAACCTGCTCGATGTCCCGCAGGGCGTACCGGACAACCAGACCGGCGAGGTCACTGGCGTCGCCATCGGCGACCGGGTTACCTGCTACCCATGGGATGGCATCGAGCTCGATGTCAACGGCGATGCGGTACCGACCTTCGATCAGATGACCCTGAGTACCGACCTGACCGGCGCGGCCGAGACGGCGGTAGTCGTCAACGCGATCCCGGACAACACCCCGCCGACCGGGCAGCTGCGCACCACCACCAATGGCGGAATTCGTCGGTTGGTCAGCTACACCGGCTTTGCCGGCAGCACGTTCACGATTCCGTCCACGGATTTCAGTGGTGATGACGCGAGCATCAGCAACGGCGTTATGATTGCGTATCTCGACAAGGATGCCGAAGCGACCACCGAGAGCTACACCGCGATCAAGGGCGCTGGCAATACTCAAGTTACGGTTACCGTCCGAAAAGGCGATGGCGCTCCAATCGTGCCGTTCAAATCGAATCCGATATTCGGTGCCACGGGCTTCTCGGTTGCTGCACAACGGGCTGACGACAGTTAATGGCGACGCCAGCTGGGGATGTATTTAACGCCACTAAATTAAAAGAGGGCTAAAAATGTTTGAATTTATCGGTAGGTTAGTTGCATGGTTCGCGGAATATCCAGTGGTGTCAGTGCTTGTTGTTTCAATTCAGTTTGCCGTTGGTATGCGGATGTATCACAACTTTGAAAACAAGTATGCGC
>JAAEPJ010000353.1 GCA_024222485.1 bacterium
CATATCCTTTTGACTCAACAGTGCCTTTTCCATTGTTTACAGAACTCAATGAAGAAATATCGTCCTCAATATATCTTGAAATATTATTAAGAGAAATGGCCAGAATATGCCCAATTATTAAAACCTACATGACCCTGACGTGATTTGAACACGCACCCTTCTGGACTGGAGCCAGACGCGCTACCATTGCGCAACAAAGTCCTTATATTTATCACACACCAAGAAATTTCCAAACTGCATTTGCACAAAGGTTAACTCAAAGACTCGCTTAGTGTAAACAAATGACTTGGCATTGGTTTGATCTTTAACAAAAAGACAAAAAGGCACAAAAGAAAATTCTTTTTAGAAACCTGTTTCAAAAAGTAAACTTCACCAACATTGATAAGGAATAAGATTTCTGAACATATTCTTTTTTACTCAACAGTGCCTTTCCCATGTTCACAGAAGTCAATGAAAAAAAATGTTCCTCAATATATCTTGAAATATTATTAAGAGAAATAGTCAGAATATGCCAAAAAACTAAAAACTGCATGACCCTGACGTGATTTGAACACGCAACCTTCTGGACTGGAGCCAGACGCTTTA
>JAAEPJ010000354.1 GCA_024222485.1 bacterium
AGCAATCCTGAACTAAATAAGCAGTTTCTTCCTCATCCTAAGGATTCGACGCAAAGGATTAGTCTTAGCCAGCATAATGATCTGGTATCTAATGCAAATACTCCGACTCAAGAGCAGAAAGAAATTATACAAAAAAGAGCAAAAGCAATACGGTTACATATGTTTATGAGTATATGCAGGGACGTTATAAGAGGTATATCTTCTATAGGGACACTTATTGGAGTCGTTTATTTCTATACACAAGTTATTTTTTTACTTTTGCCTATATTTTATATATATTCAATCTTTCTATTTTCTGTTATAGGGTTGTTATTTTTTCTGTGCTATCATAGAAAATATAATAAGCTAAAGAAAAAATATAATAAGCGAAAGAAAAAATATAATAAGCGAAAGAAGATGTCATTTTTAATTAATAGTAATATTTTAAATGGTTTTAGAGTAACATATGAGGATCCCTTGATTCCCAAACTAGCTTTGTCTCTCAACGGTTTAGAGAGTTTGCCTATTTTCTCAAATATTCTTTTATATTTTGGAATAATTTTTTTTGGAAGTGGATTTGGAAGTGTATTTGGTATAGGCTTTTTTATCGTTATCGGGGTGGCTGTTTTTTTTACTGTTTTGATGATACTTTTGTATCTATATTCCTGGGTACAGAAGAGGTCTATATCTGAGAATTTATCGATGGATACTATTTTTAAATTTGTTACTTTATATTTTGTTCCAATCTCTTTTCTATCCTTAGTACTTTTATTAATATCCTTACCTTTTATTTTCACAATAATTATTTCTGGTTTGTTTTTAATATTAGCCTCAATAAGTATTTTTTATAATTATCGTCAATATTTTGAGATGATGTCTAATAGTAAAAATTTGACTGAAATTGTGAATGTAGGTAATAATGAAAAAGAAGATGCCATATTGGTGCGTGAGGGTAAGAATACTAAGTTAATGTATACTTCATCAATGGTACTAAAAAAAACACCTTATAGGGAAGAAAAGTGGATGAGACAGAATATTGCTTTAGTAAGCTTGTTTGCATATGGTACTTTATATAAAGAGTATATTGTTAAGAATGCTTATAATAATAGTTTTATAATGTCTAATATGCCACAGGTAATTATTAAGGACATATGTTATTTAATTTTAAATTTTATTTCAGGAGTTGAGCATGTTTCTTTATTTAAAGAAAAGATGCATAATGTGAAAGATAATAAAATGCGATATGATCTTGGATTTATGAAGCTCAGTAATGAGGTATATCACGAGATTGGTACGGTCAAGGGTTATTGGCTTCTAAAGTCAGCTGACTTTAAAGAAATATTGTCTCACAACCAATATGTTCTCAACATTTTAATTATTGATTATATGTATAGAAATAATTCCCATGTAGGAAATCAGTTAGAGGAAATATCAAGTAATACTAAAAATAGCGATACTTTACCTGAGCTTGATTATAATAAAAAGTTACAAGAATTCTTAGCGGGTGATTACCGTAAGGATGATCCAATAAATATTACAATCATCCAAGATAAGTCCCATTATTATTTTCAAAATAGCCAAGAGAGCTATGTCGTAGGAGATTGTGCTTTTTATGCTTTGGGAAGAGCGATGCTCGAACGAGAGGGGCTAGAGTTTTCTAATTCTAAAAAGTTTGCTGAAAAATTAATAACGCAAATGAGAATGTCCTTATCGTTGCTGGCTATGAATGATTTTTATTTAAAAGGCAAGAATAATATAGACACAAGTTCCTTGATACTTTTGGCAAAAAGTTTAGGGTATAACTTGACAATAAAGCAGCGTTATGGAGATGGGTATGATACAGAAGATATGCAACGGGCAATGGCTGACTCTTATATGG
>JAAEPJ010000355.1 GCA_024222485.1 bacterium
AGTAGAAAAATAATATGGTTCAATCCACCTTTTAACAACAACGTGAAAACAAATGTTGGCAGATGCTTTCTCAACATGATACAGAAGCATTTTCCACAAGGTCATAAGCTCCAAAAGATTTTCAATAAAAACACTGTCAAAGTCAGCTATAGTTGCATGCCGAACATCAAATCAATCATCAACGCCCACAACAAAAAAGTTTTGTCACCTCAACAGCAACCCGACGAAAGAACATGCAACTGCATTCGTAAAGAAAGATGCCCCATGAGCCAGAACTGCTTGGTGTCGAATATCGTTTATGAAGCCACGTTAACATCAAGTCTACCCGGATACGGAGAGAAAAAATACATCGGTCTCTGCGAATCAACGTTCAAAACACGGTATAGTGCACACAAAACATCCTTCAATCTTGAAAGATACCGAAATAATACAACGCTTTCAACAGAGGTGTGGCAAATCAAAGATGGTGGTGGGATCCCAAGCATTGTTTGGCGGGTCATCAGGAAATCTAAAGCGTTCACTCCAGAATCAGGTCGTTGTGCACTCTGTGAAGCTGAGAAATTCGAAATAATTAATTACCCTGGAAGCAACCTGTTGAACAAGCGATCAGAAATCATGGGCAAGTGTCGACATCAGCGAAAATTCGAACTTGAGCTTTGTTCAAAAGAAAAGAACTGACGTCGGATTCGAGAACGAAATCATTGGAATGTTTTTAGATTGTTTTTTAGATTGTAATGTAACGTATCTTTTTAGTTGCCTGAGGATTGTCTTAAAGTAAGACATGAAACTGCCAGTAGCAGAATAAAAGAGTTTTTCTTTGTTTGTTTACTATAAACGCTCTGCAAATGCATTGAGCACTTTCATCAATCTATGAAGAACAAAGAAACAAATATAATACGCTCCTAAATTGGTTGAGCACTGTACTTCAAGATCGAATATTAAATGGAGAAAACAAACTTACATTACTTGACTAAAAACATTCCAACGGCGTCCATCAACAACTACAAGGCGCAACTTATCAATAAAATTGAAGCTGTTATCAGACGTATGAGGTGGAAGGCGATATTCTTCCAAGCAAACGACGATGAAGAAAAGAATGAAGACCAGCAACCGGAAACTTACGGACTTAAATCCAGAATCACTCCTAATCCTGTACCAGAAATGGCGAATTTCGAAAAAGATCTTATTGGTTTAGTCCAGAAGCTAAAATTCAAAAGGAATACGAATGACTTTCAGAACCGAATGCGACAAGATGTGCAGCAAATCAAACGATCTGACAAACTGTATGTTCCAGCCGACAAAACAACCAATATGTACAAAGTTGACAAGGAAGAGTACGGCCGAATACTTCAAAACTCCGTTACCGCAACGTACAAAAAAGCTGACGACAATATCAAAAACACGATCAATTACTCCGGTAGGAAAATCCTTAAAGACAACCCTATCATCCAACGCATGAACGTTAACGCAGAGAACAGTTGTTTTATAACAATGAAAGATCACAAAGAGAACTTCGCAAATAATCCAACCACCAGACTGATCAATCCAGCGAAAAACGAACTTGGCCGAATAAGCAAAGTTATTCTAGAAAAGATCACCACGCAAGTTCGAACAAAATTAAATCTGAACCAGTGGAAAAATACTAACAGTGTTATCGATTGGTTCTCAAAAATTGAAGATAAATCAAATCACGTATTCATGATGTTCGATGTTAAGGACTTTTATCCCTCAATTACGGAATCATTATTGAAAAACGCGATCATTTTTGCCGAGAAAAACGTCAAAATCAGCAAAAAGGACAAAGAGATCATTTTCCACTCGCGGAAGTCGCTGTTGTTCAACAAGAAAGAAAGTTGGATAAAGAAAGGTGACAAACTTTTTGATGTGACGATGGGTGCTTTTGACGGTGCAGAGGTATGTGAGCTTGTTGGCTGTTTTCTACTCTCGCTTATCCCGGAAAAATACAAGAAGGAAAATATCGGACTGTACAGGGACGATGGGTTGTCGGTATTCAAAAACGTCAGCGGGCCTGAAAGTGAACGAATAAAGAAGGACTTCCAGGCATTGTTCCGAAAGCATAAACTTGAGTTGGTCATCGAATGCAACAAGAAAATCGTAAACTATCTTGATGTCACTCTCGACCTGAACACCGGCACATACAGACCGTACCACAAGCCGAATAACGAAGTCAATTACGTTCATGTCAAATCCAATCACCCACCCAACATCATCAAGCAAATTCCGTTCTCAATTCAAAATCGCCTGTCGAATCTATCTGCAAACGAAGAAATCTTCAACCAATCAACACCGTTTTATGCAGAAGCTCTAAGGAGATCCGGCTACGACCACCATTTCGAATATACGCCAGATGCACCTCGACCAAGACGAAACAGAAGTAGAAAAATAATATGGTTCAATCCACCTTTTAACAACAACGTGAAAACAAATGTTGGCAGATGCTTTCTCAACATGATACAGAAGCATTTTCCACAAGGTCATAAGCTCCAAAAGATTTTCAATAAAAACACTGTCAAA
>JAAEPJ010000356.1 GCA_024222485.1 bacterium
GAAAGATTGTAGAATGAAATTGGAGGGATAGAATAAGGAAATTGAAGGAAAGAAAGGAAAGCCAAAGGGAATTTTTCCTCTACTTAGTATGAAACAAGAGATAGAAAGCACTGCACATTCCACACATTCCATAAACTATGAAGATGCTAAAAACTTCAAAAATCCCTAAAAATTTCCGTTGAAATTCGTAGAAAATCCATAAAATCTATGAATCCACATAAATACTATGATTTGTGGTAAAAATTGGTAAGAAATAAGCGTTTTTGAAAAAATTTTTGAATTTTACACGAACCGATTTTACCTAAAAATGATGAAAACTGACTCGATTCTTATCAGTGCTTCCACTAAAAGAGAAATTTCCTCCTAGACAAAAATGAGCTTTTTCAAAGGAAAAAGACAGAAATCAAATCTGTTTATTGATGTAAAGCCCTATATGGCTCCATTACTAGGTCGTAAGCCCATTGGAATTGGAAATTTGGAATTATAAATTTTCTGAGCCTATTATAGCTTATCATTGCTGCCCTGAGCTGAGTAAAAAAAGCTATTTGGGAACATCTATTTTGGGCCAACTTTGACGAAAAACCAGGGGTAAGCTATAATACCTTTTACTAATTTTGACCTATTCTATTCTTGAATTCCTTTTAGCATTGGATCACAAATATATGGCTATGTGACTTGACACGCACCAACCAAGTAATTCAAGTTTTTATCCAGAGTTTCTTGAAGAAATATCATTGAAAGATTGTAGAATGAAATTGGAGGGATAGAATAAGGAAATTGAAGGAAAGAAAGGAAAGCCAAAGGGAATTTTTCCTCTACTTAGTATGAAACAAGAGATAGAAAGCACTGCACATTCCACACATTCCATAAACTATGA
>JAAEPJ010000357.1 GCA_024222485.1 bacterium
CAACTAATGAAAGATAAGTAAATATGTCTTGAGCACATGAAAAACTTTATTCGTATAAGGCTCTCTTCGAATAAAAGTTACAGGGACAACTTTCTCCAAAACAGCCTCCCCGGCTGGGAATTGAACCCCGGTCTCCCGCGTGACAGGCGGGAATACTCACCACTATACTACCGAGGATCTGATGTTGAAAGAGAAATCAAATGTCTTTGCATCAGCGTTACAAAGAAAAACGATGCAGGAAAGAGGGTCGTCCAAAGATGCAGCCCTGTAATGCAGAAGTAATAACTTTGCCCTATGTCACTCAAATGTCAACACAACTAATGAAAAATAAGTAAATATGTCTTGAGCACATGAAAAGCTTTATTCGTATAAAGCTCTCTTCGAATAAAAGTTAAAGGGATAACTATCTCCGAAACACCTTCCCCGGCAGGGAATTGAACTCCGGTCTCACGCGTGACAGGCGGGGATACTCACCACTATACTGCCGAGGATCTGATGTTGGAAGAGAAATCAAATGTTTTTGCATCAGCTTTACAAAGAAAAATGATTGCAGTAAAGGGGTTCTTTAAAAAATCCAGTCCTGTTAGGGCAAAAATGATAACTTTGCTCTATGACACCCAAATATCAACATAACTAATGAAAGATAAGAAAATATGTCTTGAGTACATGAAAAACTTTATTCGTATAAGGATATCGGAAAAGCAAAGTGACAGGAACGACTATAGATCACGCAGGCCGCCGTACGATGAAAAAAAAACCGCTAACA
>JAAEPJ010000358.1 GCA_024222485.1 bacterium
CTCAAAAAGAGCGGGAGCCGTAGTGGGATTTGAAAAAGTTAAACGTTATCCAATGAGAGAAGAGAATTTGTGGCTCATTTTGGCGGGAGCCGTAGTGCACTACGGCTCGATTTGAAAAATTTGGTTATGCCCAATCAAAGGCCGAGTTGACTACGGCTCAAAATGAGCGGGAGCCGTAGTGAGAGTTTGAAAAAGTTAAGTTTCATCCAATCAGAGTGGAGTATTCGCTGCCAATTTACGCGGGAGCCGTAGTGAGCCGTAGTGAGCTGCAGTGAGGAACCACAAGGAATTCGATATCAAAACATATGGATGTCGCAGCTTCGAAGCTCGGATCGAAAACTGATAGTCGCAGATAAGTCTTAAATAAAACTCGCATTTCTAACCTATATTTAGTGTACATATTCTTTGATATATTTGTTTTATCATTAGCTACTCCTTTTTGACACTTAAAAACACGAACTCTGGGCATTTTAATTTAGGCCGTAGTCCTACTCAAGGCCTTATGAAATTGAAAGCAAAGGCCTTGAAGGTATTTCAAAGACATAGAAGGTATGCTTATTATTTTCAAAGCTATTACCCGTTTTATTTTTATTTTCAAAATAATATTTTTTGAATCACATACATTCTTTTTGGTGAGAAAGATTTCATGAGGGTGCACGTATTTTTTAAAAATAAACTAGAGATGTTTGCCAGTACTGAAAAATTCTTAAAATTTTGAAATTATCAGATTTTTAGTACTCAGAGTTTTTTTACAAGTTTCTTACGCATTTTTCCGTGCATTTTTCGTAACAATCTTCATGTTTACAACCCTGTCCGAAAAAAACATTTTGAAGCTTGCCCACATTGTTTAGACATTAAAGTGCCTTAAAAGTGGTAATTTGATACAAGAAGCAAGTGGAAATAAATTGAAATTACGTTTAAGATTCCTTTGTAAAACTAATAATTAGTTTCTTGAGGTATATTCTACCAGTACACTTTCTTAAATTTTTTGACCATTCAAGGGTCTGGGTTTCTTATAATGAGTTCC
>JAAEPJ010000359.1 GCA_024222485.1 bacterium
ATGACAACTCCTTCTTCAAAATTTTCTTGCTGAGATTTGGACCATCACTCAAATCCCAAGTCATACATAGTTTCACCCTCAATTTATTATTACTTCTTGTTATGAGCTATGGTGTCATTAAAATTTCCTAAATTTTGCCACCAAAACCTTGTATTTGTGAGCTGTCTGACACAAGTTATGGGAATTTTAATTTAGGCCAGCCTTCACAGCTTTGCAATTTTGTCATTCTTCAGGTAAACATGTTGTTTGTTCTCCTTCTAATACCCTTATGATTTATATCTATGGAGTACTTTACTTGGTGGCTGACCTAAAACATAGCAATAATGGTTACAATCATGTTTATCAGATAAATTTCTTTATTTACAAAACATTGCTTTAAAATTCAAGGTCTCCTCCTTCCATTAAGATTTTTGAGACTGCCAACTTATTTCTTGCCTCACCACAGGGACAGCTAGGACAAGACTCATGGGGCTCCTCAAAGCAGTAGCAACAAAGTAACAAAGCACTTTACCATATTAATGACTTTTTACAACCCTTTTGTACTGATTTTATATGACAACTCCTTCTACAAAATTTTCTTGCTGAGATTTAGACCATCACT
This sequence comes from bacterium, assembly GCA_024222485.1. Lineage (GTDB taxonomy): Bacteria > RUG730 > RUG730 > RUG730 > JAAEPJ01 > JAAEPJ01. The sequence goes on from JAAEPJ010000359.1 coordinate 602, forward strand.
CAAATCCCAAGTCATACATAGTTTCTCCCTCAATTTATTATTACTTGTTGTTATGAGCTATGGTTTCAGTAAAATTTCCTAAATTTTGACACCAAAACCTTGTATTTGTGAGCTGTCTGACAC
>JAAEPJ010000360.1 GCA_024222485.1 bacterium
CCTTAAGAGGCTTAAAAAACAAGGAGAGTGGAGCGGATTAACTGCTCTTCAGAGTAAACCTAATGTTTTAATGAATTTAGCGTATTTAGCGATTAGCATGGTGCCGAGTGATAAGATAAGAGGTGAAATCATCAGCATAATCGAGAAAATGTATGCGCGTAATGAACTTAATACCGAAGATTTAGAAGAATTAACGAAGGATGAGTATTATGATAAACTCAAAGATATTTTAAATATAGCATCCATGGAAGGAAAAATTCAAAATAAAGTTCTAGAAGCAGTCGCTCAATTATTTAATATTCCATTTGATATTTTGAAGAAATTTAATACCTCAATTATTGGGGAAAAAATTAAAGAAACGGGATCTGCATTTGAAGACTTACTAGTTCCTTTAACAAGAGGAAGGAGGGCAACTCAAACTTTAGCAAAAAGTGATAAGGCTTTATTAAAAAATAAAAGGGTTATGGTGCCTCGGAGAGGCTCTATTTTTCAAGAAAAAGACTTTAAAACTTCAGCTTCTTTTTCTATTCTCAAATCAGAAAATATAATTACTGCCAATAATAAACTGGCGAGAGACCTAAATACTGCTAAGCTAAGCAAGAAAATTCAGGCCTTGCAGGATCAGTACCCTATAAAGTTAGCTGATATAGAAAATGTTTTGTTAGAAGAAATCAGTTTAGATGAGTATGCGAAGCTAAAGCTAGAAGAAAAAGGGGAAACTCTGAGTTCAGAAGATAGTATCTATGACTATCTTAACATATTAGGAATTGATGGTGATAACAATAAAAATAATGCGACTTTAGTGGAACGGGAAGGTGCTTTTACCTTATGTTTAGGAGAGAATATTGTAGATAGTCTGGGTCTTTCAATGTTATCTTTTAATGATTTTAATATATCTAAATTTGATTTTTTAATATTTCATGAAATCTATGAATATTTTCAAGAAGTTGAATATAGTTTGAGTGATACTGATGCACATAAGGCTGTTTTAGAGGATGCATACCATCAAGTTTATTTTCAGGAAATTTTTGATGACTTAGAAAATACGTCTGAAAATTTGGCATGGCAGAAAATAGCTAAGTACTACCGAGATAAGCAAGAGAATATGCAATCTCAAAATATATGGGGGAATGGAGAGACTAAGGAAGAGACTAAGGAAGAGACTTTGACAAAGTCTATGCTGATAAATGATGGTAAATTGAATTTATTTTTATGGAAATATTTAAAGAATGACTCTTTTGGAAATATGATAGTATATTATAATGATCATGGAAAAAGAGTTACCTTAAAAAAATATATTGAAAGTAATTTCAATGATAAGGATTTAAAAAAGATTTTAGGTGATATTTTTAATAAATATCACTTTGATATTGATCAGTCTGACGCATCCGATCCTTTTTTTTTGAGAATAGTAGAGCAGTTTAACCCTCTTGTATTTTTTATAATATATCAAGAAGTCTTGATATATTACTATAAGGATACGTTCCAAGATATTAAAAATTCTACCTTTTTTTTAGATAATCGTTATCAATTTTTAAGGGACCTGAAACTCTTTCATCGTGAATTTGACCAATTGAATAATAGATATAATGCGATAATAAATATATATTTATTATCGCATTCTAAGCTAACGATAAAAGAGAATACAGAGATAAAGAATCATTCGGTTCGAGAAGCGAGAGACTGGAAATTCAAAATATATCCTCAGGTAAAAAGAATATTTGAATATAAAGATCCGAATAAAATTACGATACTTTTAAATGAAGTTTTTTCTGAATATCTTAAGGATAAGGCTAAGCTAGTTTCCAAAAAATATACATTACTATCCAAAAAATATACATTACTAAATGATCAAGAGACTAAAAATAGGGAAGAAATTCCCTTATTAGAAGAAAAGAATTCAGTGGAAAACACGATGAGCTATGAGAATAATAGCACTTGGGAGTATAATATTAGGGGAAGTATTCTTTCTAGTTCTTTATTGGGTAAGCCTATCCTTAAGAGCAATAAGGATTCTCAAGCAAATAAGAATATTAATAATAATCATAATAATAAAATAACACCGAAGCAGTATATTTTAGGAATTATTGATAAAAGTACAGGTGTTTTTTCTCAGGAAGTTAAAATATTTAACATGCTAATCGTTATCACAATGATATATAAAGTAATTACATATGGGGTAATAGGAATTTCTATGATAATAATATCACAGCTGTTTCCCCCAATGTCTTTTTTATTTATTTTATGGTTACTAATAGGGGGAATAGTTCTGGTAATTGGTTTTTTAAAAGTAAGAAAAAAGGCGTTTATTTTTGAATATAGGAATTTTAATAACTGTTTCATGTATATCTACAAACTCTTAATGAAACCATTAGATGTTAGTTTACCTGATTCTGAGCGTTTTATAAGTAAGTTAAAGCAAGTTAAAGGATTTTTTATCGAATTTAGTATTTTAATTCTGGGTGCTTCTGCTGTATTTTCATCACTAGGAATGCCTTTCTATCCAATTCTAATAAGCGCAATTTTGATTGTTAGTGCCATCGGGGTCTATTTTTTTCTTAAGAAACAGAGAAGCATGGTAAATAATTTTAGTCGTGCAATTATAAAAATTTCAGTACTACATAATTCATATATTTCTTATATTTTTACTACTATTATTTTGATTACTATGTCACTGGTGGTGAGTATACCAACAATAACAATTTTGATGTTAATATTATTAGCTATATTTGTGATTTTATTAGCTTGGCTAGGAGTAAACGCTTATTTATTTTTAAAAGAAATAGGCAAGGCTGATTTGGATTTTAATATATTTCAAGATGAATTTCTAGAAGATACTCTAGTAAATAATATGTATGCATTTCATAATAATAGTCATAGTAGCAACGATTTTATCCCCTATCCATCAAGATCGTTTGGGTATCAAGATTTAAATAATATGGAACTAAAAACAGATAAAACCTTTGGTTTTTTAGCTATTGTTTTAGGGGCAGGGCTGCTTAATCAACTTGAGAATATGAATAATGCAATGATCCAGAAAATTTTTGATGTGGCACTTTTAGGATTAATTTTCAAGCAGTATTATGGAGATAAAATAGCCGAAGTTGGTGAAAAAGAAGCGTTGAAAAAAGAGCATTATATTGAAAAAGAAGATATATTTATTTTAGATATTTTTAAACTAATATTTACATATATGGGAGAGTCTAGTCCACATGATTCTTTAATAGCTGATATAAATATTGGTGACAGTTATAGTACCTTGTTTCAAAAACTTATTTTTGATTCGCCTTATTTGTTAAATGCTTTTGTTGAATTACAGTTTGAGCTTGATAAGAAGAAGGCAGCTTATATGGATGACATAGATTTGGAAATGACGATAATGGAAATGATTATGGATTTCAGCAATGTATTATTCGATGAAAAAGAAACGATAGTCAATAAGTTGGATTTTGAATCGGAGATCATGAAAATGGTTTTCAGTTCATTTGGCTATAAAAAGATTATTAATAAGGTATTTGAGGATGTGTTCTCTACGGATACGTTATCTACGAAGCCATTCGAGTCTTCCTTATCTATTGCACCCTTTTCGGGTGGCGCAGCATTTTTATCTGCAAGGTCAGGACAAGTATTCGAGTTATTTTCCGATGAAAAAGAGCTCGCAGAAGATAAATTAAAAATCGCTAAGCAAGAACACGAATACCTCCAAAAGCATAAACTCCCAGGCTTGCTTGCTCCTGAAAACGAGGATAAAGAGCTTCAAGAGGTTGCGAATTTAATCAATGAAGTCAATAATCAAAATTCTGATTTTAACTTTAAACTTTACCGGTTAGCGGCAAAATCAATCGATTCTTTACTGGTTGTCGATTTGAATAATTTTTTAGATATTATCTCAGCGAAAGAGCAAGATCTTCAAGGGGAAACGGTTCAAGTCGCTTTTTTTACAAAAACCAGCCTCAAGGTATTAAAATTTTTATATCAAGTTGTCAAAGAAGAGACAACTAAAGAAGGGATTACTCCGAAAAGTCAAATCCCTGCATACAGCAAAAAGATTATCCGTAATTTTATTACGGGAATATTATATCATGAAGTATCCGAGCTTAAAGATGGGAATCATGAAAATGCCTTGAAAACATCAGGAATTGAGCAAAAGTTTCTTTATGAGAAGATGCTTCTTATCAATAAATCTCTCCATGATGAGAAAGCTCTAAAGAATGTTTTGAGGAATCTCTATCAAGAATACCAAAACTATCAAGCAATAACAAGTGATACTCAAGATACTAAAGTCGCGTTTTTTAATAAAGAAGAAGTCATGGGGGATAAAAATCAGATGATTACCTTTATTCCACCTACGAATATCCGTTATTTTTTTACCCAACATCTTTCTGATGCTGACATAGTGCAAAAATATTTTAAGATGAGTCAAGACTATCATGCTTTGCCTAAACTGTTACAAGCCTTATTTATAACTTTTGAGCTTAAAGTCGCAATAGCCTATTTTAAGAAAGCAGGTAATTGGAAATATCAGACATATAGGTCTCTCGATTTGTTAAAGATTGCCAAAAAAGAAGTCATGGATAGTTTGAACATTGAGACGGAAGAAGGAAAGCTCTTGTTATCGCTTGCTATTATCCGAAGCTTTGAAGATGAGGAGGTTGCCTCAGGCCAGTATTCTATTTTTGATCTGAGGCTTGCGGGCAAAAAGCTAGAGGCCTATTTAATGAAAAATATGCATGAAGAACATACAAGAGTATCCACAAAGAAAATGAATTTTTTTACCAAATTTTTCCCTCGGGCAAGTGCAGTCCTTATCAATAATCAAACAAGGAAAAGTCATAGCTTAGTTTTCGCGATTAATAATGAAATATACTCAACAATTAAAGACAAGGTCGATAGTGATCATCTGGTAGCAAGAGATATTTTCCTGCTGGGGGATTTGCTTGGAGATAATAAGATTAACCAAGCTCTTTTAGGGTATAGTAATGTTTACTATGCGCCTAGCAAAGCGATCATCGCTGAAATTTTAGCCAGCGAAGATCTAGAGCTTTTAGAAGAAGTTGAACGCTTAAGATTCGCGGGGAAGCTCGAGATAGCCTTCAGTAATGGACCTGATCTAATCTCAGACTTTTTAATCAGCGGGTTTGAGAATAAACTATATGAGATTGAGAAAGCCCACTCTATTTTAAAGGGGACAGCCTTTGCCGCGGTGGATAATAGCCAAAAAGTCGCCAAAAGTCTTAATTATATTTTCAAGGTCTTAGTACAAGGTCGACTGAGAGAATTAAAAGCTGAAAAGAGTGAACATTTAAAAAAAGAAGAAGTTGAAAATATTAAGCAGATAAAAATCCTGTATGAAGATTTGCTGCGTAATGATAAAGAAAGTGAAAGTATCACCCAAATAACTTATGATAGTCTTTTGAGCGAACCAAGGTCCTTGGATAAAGAAATACTGACAGAAGAAGCGTTCGTAGTCTCTGAAAAGTTTATTTCTTATAAGTATAGTTATGGGGAAAATGGAATCTCGATACGGGAGAAATTAGCTGGAGCTCAGGGCGAGACCATAGCGGTTAATATTTTATTGCCAGCAGTATCGTTTCAAGTTGAGGTTGGTCTTTTGTTGAATGTCAAATTAGCGATGAAGAAAATTGAGACGACGATCAATGAGTCTCTCCGCAAAGGCATTTCCACATATAAGGGGAATAATATTGTTGAAGTCTTGTTTGCATTTCTACCTTATTTCTTAGCTACATCATTGGAGGAAGAAGAAGTCGTGAAACAAAAAAATTTATATTTTGCTGAGTTCTTTGGACAAGCGGCTTAGGAGTTAAAATGTTCTTCATAAGATAGGTGTTATTCCTAATATTATAGCTATAGCAAATAATTCTAAGTTTAAAGGGGTTTAATCTATCGTGCATTAAAAAGAAAAATATTAATTTAAAATTATCATTTCAAGGAGTAAGAACTTTAAGTTCTTACTCCTTTTTTATTAAAAGAATAAGTTTTATATTATGTGTCGCTTTTCTGACAGTTACTATGCATAATTTTGCCTATGCAAGTGAAAGCATGCACCCCTTAGCAAATAGTAATCTTACCTTACCTGATCTTACAGGAAAAATAGTTGAAGTCTTTCAAGGAAAAGGCTCCAAAAATATATATTTAATCAATGATTTACATTGTGACTATACTGTCCAGTCCAACATAGCCGAATCTCTGCATGCAATCACTGATCAACATCCTCAAGGGTTAGTGATTGGTGTTGAAGGTAATAGTGGTTGCTTGGACACACAACGCTTTAGCTCTATCCCCAAGGGCAATCTCAAAAATAAAGTGATGGATATTCTCTTAAAATCCGGAATCATTAGTGGTTGGGAAAAATATGCGGATGAGCATAAAGAAGCCTTAGTTTATGGCGTAGAAAATAATAATTTTTATCAAGCTAATTTTAAGCAACTTTACCAGAATATCAATTATTATGATTTTATGCTTGAGCTTGCGAGTAAAGTTAAGAAAATTATGCAATCCGGATCCGAAGTTTTATATCCCAATCATCTAAGATATTTAGAAACCCAACGCTTGTTATATGAAAGCGGGGCTTTGAGCTTTGAAGACTGGGTGAGTATTTTACTGAAAGCTAAGCATCAGGCAAAACTTAAGTTTCATACGCCAAACCTTGAGTTAATTCAAAAGATGACTGATCTGAAACAAAACCTTAATTTTGAGTTGCTGTATTTAGAAGTGCATGATTTTATTAAGAGTTTATTGCCACATCTTCAAAAAGCCGAAAAAGATAGCTTGAAAAAATTAAAAGCCCAGAGTATAGCGGGGTACTACCGTTATCTCAGTAAACTCCTGA
>JAAEPJ010000361.1 GCA_024222485.1 bacterium
GCCCATTTAATGGCTTGTAGAAAGCGGTGTAGAAGTGAGGCTATAAATGTAGAAAATTGATATTAGTGACCGGAAGACAGTAGTACATTAGTGACCAGTATTCAAAAGTAGTCAACTTCAGTGGAAAGTAGTCAGTAGTCGTAGTCAACCTCCTCCTTTCCACCCTCGGATCACACCCGGGCCCCGGCCGGCGGCCCATTTAAAGGCTTGTAGAAAGCGGTGTAGAAGTGAGGCTATAAATGTAGAAAATTGATATTTGCATGAATGACTGTGTAACCAGAGCAGCAATTCATCTCATGTGAAAATGGTCCAAATTGCAGGGATAAATAAAGTGCTTTAAGCCCTGCCCAGGGTATTCACAGGAAACTCTCTGTCTTAGGTACTTTCGCCAGAATACTCCTGCCAACAGCTGGTGTCAGAATACTGGCATCTTGGTCTTTAGTGTCATGGACACATGCCCTGCAGGTTTTCTGGCACCTGACCATGTAGCACCAACTTTAGGGATGTTTAAACCAACAGAAAAGTGATGTCTGGCGCCAGAATAATCACAAACAAGTATTCAGTGATTATCAGGAAACTCAATTGTCCAAACAAATATTTCCCCCTGCCAAATTGTGGACGATTTGGGCTCAATATTGTCTGAATTTGGCTCAATTTTGGTTGAATATGGCTCATTTTTGGTCCAATTTTTGGAAATGGTCCAAATTTCGGAGCCAACGGAGCCATTTCTTGAAAAGGTCCGAATTCGGACCAAGTGGTCCTTCGGACCTGCTAAGAACACTGGTACACAGTACACCAGGGCTCACCAATAAACAGTCCAGAGCTGATTTAATAATGAAGCGCAGGTTTGGGTACTCCCAACGGGTGGAAGGCCCGGAGCGCAGGATGCCCCCTGGTGTTTGGTCTCCATCTTAGCCGAATTACCCTATATTAGTCCTATTAGCCTCATAAATAACCTTTTGCCATGGGATGCTCGACTCGGCTATATCTTGGCTGGAAAACGTCTTTTTGGCAGAAAGCAAAGCCAAATTAGCCTATAATTAGCCCTATTAGGCTAGCCTTATAGGGTCAGCCATGGAGTCTATATAGTGTCCAGA
>JAAEPJ010000362.1 GCA_024222485.1 bacterium
AAAAATTAGTTTGAATTAATTTTAGGAAGAAGAAAGCAGCCACAACTGCTTTTGTAGCTCACAGACTAGAGGTCTTGTCCAGTTTAACAAGGATCAAAAGTTGATATGTCATCAGAGGCTTTATTTTCATTATAAGACTGTTTTCTTTCACCTTGGATTAAAAGTGCATTTGAAAATTTATCCAGTTACAAATAAAGTTCAACTGCCTCTGTAGCTTAGTGGTTAGAGCACAGGTCTAGTATACCAGGGGTATAGAGTTCAATCCTCTGCATAGGCCTCTTCATAACATTAGATAGATATTTTTCGCTGCTGGTAACGAAGATATTTCAACAATCATTTACATTAATAGAAAACCTCTTCAAAACTATATTTCTAGAATATGACAACATTACTCTTTTATTCGTTAAATGGGCAAACCAACAATTCTTCCCAAGGCTGCGATGTTAAACTGTTTTGTTTTAGATTCAGTTCAAATTACATTTGAAGTTTATAACTTCTGAATAGAACTTCTCACGAA
>JAAEPJ010000363.1 GCA_024222485.1 bacterium
GTTTGCCTTCCTTATCCTATTAGGACTTGCATTTGTATAGAATGAGATAAATTCGAAATATCAAAACAGAGTCTCAACGATCATGTGTTCATGGACATACAACAATCAGTTCCGAGACGAGATCTGCTATCCCCGTCCTAGTATTGTTTTAGTTGGAGTTTCTTAGTTCCTGCAATAAAGTCATGGTTAGTTTTTTTATCCTGACAGATAACCATTTGTCGATGAAAAGAGATAGCTTAGAAAATTAAAAAATAAAGCCTACAGCATCATGTGTTCCTAGGCAGACACCCATCCAAGTACTGACATGGCCCCACCCTGCTTGACTTCAGTGATCAGACGAGAACTGGTATACTCAGGGTGGTATGGCCGTAGGCAAAGTAAACTGTTAAAAATATTAACAAGATGCTTGCCTTCCGTATCCTTTTAGGACATACATTCATATAGAATGAGATAAATTCGAAATATCAAAACAGAGTCTCAACGATCATGTGTTCATGGACATACAACAATCAGTTCCGAGACGAGATCCGTTATCCCTGGCCTAGTACTGCTGTA
>JAAEPJ010000364.1 GCA_024222485.1 bacterium
GCCTTCGGCCTTCGGCTCTATTATAGTCCTTTGGCCTTTCACTTTTTTTTAGGCCTTTGGCCTTTCACTTTTTTTTAGGCCTTTGGCCTTTCACTTTGTTTTAGGCCTTTGGCCTTCCACTTTGTGTCGGGCCTTTGGTCCTCTTCTTTGCACTTAGCCATTTTTGCATCTTTATTTTGTATGAGGCCTTTGGCCTACTTATCCACTCTGCCATCTTGGCCGTTCCTTTTCATTGGGCCTTTCGCCCTTTTCTGCTGCAAATGGTCTTTCTTTGATTTTGGCCATTTGGCCTTTCCTCAAGGCTAGGTGATGTCATTCCTGGAAAAAGGGAAAAGAAGAAGAAAGGCAAAGAAAACGACTCTGTCAGGGGATTCCTGCCATTTTTCTCGACGCCAATGTCAATCGCTCCATAGGCAGCTTTATATGCTTTGCTTGACCAGCGACCCAATGCTTTTATAAGATATTCTGAAAAACCTAGAGATGCGGCGGCGGTTGCTGCCCCCACCTGAAAACTATGCCGGAACCGTGAGGTCTATATAACAATGGTATATAGGCCGAGATAGCCCCTAACCAGCTTAACTATATCGAGCTGGATTAATATCTCTTTTACAAAATATATACAAAATTCTTTACAAAAATTAATCAAATTACAAAATTTAATAATATAAAGAAACGTTGATAAAGCTCTGTAAAGTCATGTCAGTGAGGGATTCAACTGTTTTATCGTCTTTTCACGTCTTGTGAAAGGCCTTGTTACAGTATATGTATCTTCTTGAGAGAGAAGCCAGATAAAAAGTTTTTCTTCTGACAGAAGCTGAACTGAGGGGTGTTTTTGAAGTATAGGGTTAAGCATATTTTTTTTTAAATCAATATATAAGGGGCAATTCAACAGGAAATGAACTTCATCTTCAACGATAGACAAACCATTAGATTTGCAAGTCAAACAGTATCTTTCATCACGTGGGGTCTTTTTCGAGCCATACCTGCCTGTTTCGATGTGCAAATTATGTGCACTAAGGCGCAGTTTTGCAAAATTACACCTAATGTTGTAATCTGAAAAAATGTCAAGATACGGTTCAAATTTAAAGTTTGTTTTAAACAAAGCGTATGTCTTAAGCTTTTTATCTTGTTCTATATGGACATGTAAACTTTTACGGACTACTGATTGAAAAGTTGATAAATTTTGTTCTTTATAGCACTTTTATTGTCAGAGCTCTTAATATCATAGAGAGTCGCCAAAGACCTGGCTTTAGAGACCCAGTTAGAATGCCCATTATCAGCATCTTCTTGCAGCATAATAAAAGCTTTATTTGCATACCTCTCATTCTCTAACATGGAGACACGCAAATAGAACTTAAGAATGTTAATATGCCTAGAATAAAGCATAGA
>JAAEPJ010000365.1 GCA_024222485.1 bacterium
ACGTTGTAATTATATGTATTACACCAGTTTTGTCCATGGGAACAGCCTAGAACTTATTACACCGAGGGTTTGTTATAGTTCCCAATGAAACTTAGTGAAAAATTAGCCCTGCAAGAAGATTTCACCTTAATTTCTCATAAAGTACGCAATTGGCATGGAATAAAACGATTCAGTTTGCCTTAAAACGTTGTAAACATACATATTACATATCATTGAATATTCGGTTCAAAATCTTTCTAACCCGTTTCGGGTCCCCTTTTGCTGTTTTGGTAGGTATCAAAATCCTGTCATCATATGTTCTGGTGTCTTTGTATCGAGCTCCATAATCAACATAAATACGGCCCGATTTTTTGAGATTAACAGTGGTACCCGAGATTATCTAAGCAACCCAAAACATGGAGCTCGATGTGTGAGATTAACCATAATACCCAAGATTAATCAAGTAACCCAAGTTGCGTGATGTGAAATACGACCCGTATTTATGAGACCCGATTTTTGTTAAAGATACTGCCTGTATTAATGTGGCCCGATTTTTCTAAATAATACGGCCCATTTTCATGTGACTCGATTTTTCTCAACAGTTTTCCCAGTATTCATTTTATCAATTTTTTAAAAAATATGGTCTGTATGAGTGTTGTCTGTTTTTCCTGTTTGTCATTTATCTCTAAGGAGAAAATTTTTGACTCGATTATTTTTGATGAAAAAAGTCGTACTCGATATTTTCTGGTGAAATAAATCGTACTCGATTCTACGCTCGTCGAAAAAAGTCGCACGCGATAGTCTGCTCGGTAAAAGAGTCGTACTCGATAATTTTCCTGATAAGACAGGTTCAGTTTTACCTGACTCGATGATTTTATTTCTATGAAAAGCGATGTTGTATTTGACTAGTTTACTGTCATTTCTTTTATATGTCCAAAACAACACTTCATTTCCTTTGAGAAACTATTGTATTTCTTGGTACCATTATTTCATCTCATCATTCAATGTTTTTAAGCTACAGTAGAATTCCGATACCTTGAACATGCGATAACTCGAACTCTCGCTAACTCAACAAGATTTGGCAGTCCCCATGAGCCTTATTCATGTTATAAAGAGCCTCGATAGCTCGGACATTTGTTAGCTCGAACTATTTTGATCGTCCCTTGCTTGTTCGAGTTATCGGGATTCTACTGTATTTTTGTAAGGACAATGCAAAAAGTTTCTTGCGTATGTTTATTCATGTAAAATATATCCCAGCAATGAGTCTCAATGTCTTATTAATCTGGTCCAATAGGTCCTATAGGTGGTATTTTGTTGAAGTGAGTTTTGTGATATGAACTGCAGAGTTTGTAGAATTAAATCAAATAATTTTTTTAAATGCAACCAATACTGCTGATACTATAGATCTTTCATACACAATAAATATTGTCAAATTTTAGATTATATCGTGATCTGACGAGTGTTTACATTCAACAAAGCATAAATGTATCGCAAAAGCAACATAGTGTAGTGGATACATTTCACAGTAGCAAACTATCATAAAAAGTATATCAGCAACATCAATCTTGTCAGATACAACATAAGGTGCAATCCCAACTCGAACAATTCCAACTTTTTCATACTATATTTTATCGTTTTCTCTCGCTCATTCAGTTGTAACAGTACTCAGAATTTCTAATATATTCTTCACTCATAAAAATTGTAAACAAGTCGCAATTTCATAGTTTCATTTCCCTGATAATAAATGTGTTTCAATCACGAGCAACGATTGAATTTCTGAAACTTGCAGAGCGATAAAATTGTTGGGACTACTAGATCAAATGTTGGAAAATTGATAGCAAAGCAAAATCTACAATTCTACTTCAAAAGTGTTTATCAAATAGAACTTTATGACACTTGATATTTAGCAGTTCCGGTTCTCACACAACACGCTTTTTTATATAAAGATCCTGTTCATAAGAAACCTAGAACTATAATTTTTTGTAGGATACAATAGATAATCCAGTTCTATTGTTGCATTGTAACTATATTTATAACTTGTAGTTATTATAAAAGCCGAACAGTTGGAAATTGCAAGGCGCAGAGAGAGTCTCATTCATAAGAAGTAGGGTGCCTGGTCCGGTTGTTATGCTACATATTCAAGAGAGTTCCAAAATGCTATTCCCTAGAAGTAACCTCATCCCTGACCCCGAATCTACACTAATACCTTACCTCTAAGCCCTTATTCCGAAATCAACCAGAGACCTGAACCCCTAACCTCAACGCTAGATGTAATCTTAAATAAATTATAAAAGCTTGAACTTCTACATCATTTTCTAATGAATGGGATTTAGGGATTTACTGAAATACTTGAAGATTATTAGTGAGCAGCCGTTCAGAGGCTAGACTTGCTCCACGAGTCCTTGTTTCCCTGCGTTCTCTGATATGCGGACGTCTCTCCGGGAATAGTTGACCGGAGTGCACCCAGGGAAACAAAGACTCGTGGAGCAAGTCTATTCAGAGGCTTCATATCAATTTTCATGAATAAACTCTCTCTGAAAGCTTTCAAGCCCTAGCCCTCCATCTCTTCTACAGAAATATAGAAGTGCTGTAGCCTTACTTTTTGTATTTATTTGGTTTATTTCTGTATTCTTCCATACGTTTTTAAAATAAGTTTGCTATTTTTTATAGATTAAAATTATTGTTGTTAAAAATAAATAAAACTGTACCTGAGCACAAGCAAGTAAGAAAAATGAGTGTATCACCAACCTAAAGGCGCTGTTGCTTAGCAAAATTTAAGTCTAGCCTCGATGTGGGGCGCAGCTTTGCGTGCGATTGCCGGCTTCGCGCATTATGTGTGTGTGTGTGTCACACAGGGTGTGTATGATGTAGATTTAAGAAACTCGTCAGTCGAATACCCATGAAGCATTTCGGGGCTTTATGTTCGATATGCTGTATAATACATGGGCGCCCCATTACCCACAAAGGGGTAATGTTTCAATCTAACATCATAATGTAAATATATTAGAATTTTGTGTGGGTAATATGATTACCAATGTTTTTATGGGTTTTCAGTGCCAGAACTGGTGGGCGGGTCCAAATTTTGGATAGAGCTTCGTTACGGGAGAGGGTTCTCCAGTGTTCCTTGAGAATGGATTTGATGCGGATTGTACTTGTGTCATAGGGTATGATGAAGGGTAGGGTTTTATGTTTTATTTGGGATTGTGAGATGTTTGTGTTGGAGATGGTAGGATCTGGTGTATGATAGTGTAAAATATCATCTGTGGTATCTTCGGTGTTGTTGTTGGTGTTCTGAGCTCCAATGTGATTTGCAACATTAAGTTGTGGTGTAGCAGAATATGTGTTGTTATGTTGACCTTTAAACAAAAGGTCGTTTTGTGACAGATCAGCAATTTTGTTAAATTGCTTGTTGATCTCATAGGAATGGTAACCTCGTTGTATGAGGTCTAGTTTTAGATCCATTAGTTTTGTTTGTAACTCCTCATTATCTGTGATAACACGTCTATATCTCAGGGCTTGGCTGTATATAACGCTTTGTTTACATGTTGGGGGATGGAAGGAATTGTTGTGTAGTAGACTACAGATGTCAGTGGGTTTTTTGTACAGGGAGCTGATGAGTTTTCCATCTGAATTGAAGTGGATGGTTGTGTCTAAGAAGTTGACACTGGTTTGTGAATGTGTCATCTCGAATTTGATTGTGTTGTGTATTGAAGCACTGGATTTGAGCCTAGGGGGGCTCGGATGATATCCCGGCATGCAATGGCCATGTCTGTTGGAAACATTCCGTTCCGATGGCGCCATGATGAAATTCTTTCCATGCTTCAACCATCGACCGTGTAATTGCCTTTCCAGTCGATCTACCTACAAGATATATTATCAAACATTGAAATGGAATGAGAAGAGACGTTTGCAACACGAAAAACGTTCTATCAAAGTGGAGGGAAATCTAGGTTTGTTTTTCAAGAGTTTTTTTCTTCTTTCCTTGATGGCCTAGATAGGTTGATCGTCAAAGTTGGTAGGCCTAAAGTAAACATGCTGCGATTTCCGCTTGACCTGCATGTTCTTCTCTTTCATAGAGTAGTGTATGTGTTGTAGTTCGGCGTCTTGAATGCTGGAATTGCACAAGAGGTCAGCGGAAAGCCCTCATTGCACTGTTTACTTTTTTAAGGCTAATTCAGTCGAAAATTATGCTATACCTAATCAATCAATCAATATTTTTCTAATGGTTTTTGTATCATTCATATTCTGCAAGGCTTCAAAAAAGTGGGTCATAATCACCAGCCCAGCCATCACAAAGTTTCAGTAGCAGAGGCATCATCAAGACTAAACATATCTAAATGCTCAAAACATGCAATCTCATCACCCAATAAAGGAAAAGTTAAAGCTTTAAAAATTGATCAGTGAGTTATTTTCCAGAGTGTATTCTATGCTGAATGCACCCCAAAGATTTTGAGATATACGCCGAAAAAACAATAGATTCTATTTTTTCCAGGTAAGTTGTACGCCAAAGATCTTTGGGCCTAAGTACGTGAAATGCACCCTGGGTTATTCTAAGATTATAGGCCTAACTGTTGCTCTCTGTTCTCTACTCTCTTCTTTAAAGAGCAAGGAAATATTCTGGGTACAGTAGATTCTAGAATGTTAGAAGTTTTTCAAAAACATTCTCGCAAACATAGAGTTTTCCCTTAGGCCTTAAGAAAAATAATTGCTTGACTATGTTTTCAGTTATTTTTGTTGGGAAAACAAACATGAATTTAGCAGAAATACAACCCAAAGATATCTAGTGATGAAGGTAGAATTTAAGAAAGTTTACATTTGCTTGGACAGGAGTTTATTTATCAAAAATAAACTGGTGATATTTTGGCAAGAAAGGGAAAAGCAACTCATATGGCTGATCATGGCGTTTCTCAGGCAGCATTTTTTACATGCAAAAAATAAACTTTCTTGTCAAAATAAACCAACCTAAATTTGTGAATTTATTCGTAAAATGACATGAGATGATTGCAATATTTTGTGTTCCCTCCAAGTAGCTATTTTTTTCTATAAACAAACGAATATAATATGTATTCCGATTCATGTTTTTATTCTTCTCTATCATCTTTTCTCTAAACCAAATTTGTTGAAAATAGAAATATTTGTAAAACTTCGAGAATTCACCACAGTAGCATGCAAGACCCCTTATTTTGAAGCTCAAAAAGTGTTCAATTATATTAGCCTCGATTCCACCCTGGCAGCACCCTATGTCCAGCATTAGGTTCATCAAATATTAAAGAATATTTATTGCTCATTTATATACAAAATGGCAGAAGAATATTTTTTTCATTTATATACAAAATGGCAGAAGAATATTTTTAGCTCGTTGATAATTTCTAAACACTTTGGTTTATGAAGAATCATTTTACACAGTTAGAAAGTTACCCTACAATTTCATAACACTCAATACTTTTCTTGAAAATTATGATATTGCTTTAAAATGTAGCCTTAGGCCCGCCTGCGTTGAAAAATATCAAGCGCACAGGATGCTTGAAGTTCAAAACGATTCAGTACGCAAAGGGTTAAATTTGCGATTTTTGTTTTGTCCCCTCCACCAATCCCTTGC
>JAAEPJ010000366.1 GCA_024222485.1 bacterium
CTTCAGTCCGGACTCGGGGATTGTGGGACAGGGGGACTGGGGGACTTGGGGGACTGGGGACTTGGGGGACTGAAGGTGGCGGACTAGCAAAACACAGTCCTTCAGTCCGGACTGTGGGATTGAGGGACTGGGGGACTGGGGGACTGGGGGACTGATGGACTGGGGGACTGGGGGACTGGGGGACTGGGGGACTGAGGGACTGAAGGCGACGGACTAGCATCCTCATCCTCAAATTGGTCTCATGGCAGCTGTGTGGGTCCCAGAGCAGCCACCACAGGGCAGTCACCTCGTCCTCATTTGGACCAGTTAAACACCACTGGACATTCAACTCGTCCCCAAATTGGTCTCATGGCAGCTTTGTGGGTCCCAGAGCTGCCACCAGTCCTGCTCCGGACACAACACAGTAAAGTTACTTCCTCCACTGCCCTTGGCACCAGACACTCACTGCACACTTATAGGGGAGACTAGGCTGGGACAAAATATTTATTTTCATAGCTTAGGGGCGGGAAAACAACAGAGACATTATAATCAAAAATGCATTAGACATCTAATGTTAATTTATCCCCCCAAAAAAGTTGTTGTTATTGCGCCCCTTCTAATTGTTTATAGGAAAATAGGCCTATAAATGGGCCAAAAAAAATCCTATGGAAAAAAGCTTATCGTGCAATTGTTGCATATAATTTATTAGAATTTACCTGAATTAACCAGAATTTTAAAAAATAAAAAATCCCAATGTCCACTCTTCAGCAAGTGTGCACTGCACAACACTTCGCTGCTTCGTCCAGTAGTTTCTCCCAATGCACAGCGCTGCACTGC
>JAAEPJ010000367.1 GCA_024222485.1 bacterium
CAAATTACATTCTGAAACTTATATTCATATGACAAAACGTTAATGGAGAAAACAGTGTCAGAAGTGGGATTCGAACCCACGCCAAAAAGAGTGGACTTCGACCTGAAAGCAGGGCCTCAGACGTGATATTAAGCAATATTTGGCAAATATCACTCTGAACGTTATATACATATGACAAAACGTTTTCGGAGAAAACAGTGTCAGAAGTGGAATTCGAACCCACGCCCACAAGAGTGGACTGCGACCTGAACGCAGCGCCTAAGACCACTCGGCCATCCTGACGTGATTTTAAGCAATATTTGGCAAATTACATTCTGAAACTTATATTCATATGACAAAACGTTTTCGGAGAAAACAGTGCCAGAAGTGGGATTCGAACCCACGCCCACAAGAGTGGACTGCGACCTGAACGCAGCGCCTTAGACCACTCGGCCATCCTGACGTGATATTAAGCAATATTTGGCAAATTTCATTCTGAAACTTATATTCATATGACAAAACGTTTACGGAGAAAACAGTGTCAGAAGTGGGATTCGAACCCACGCCCACAAGAGTAGACTGCGACCTGAACGCAGCGCCTTAGACCACTCGGCCATCCTGACGTGATATTAAGCAATATTTGGCAAATTTCATTCTGA
>JAAEPJ010000368.1 GCA_024222485.1 bacterium
CAATTATGAACCAACAATACCAGAAAAAAAGGAGTGGGAATTCGTATACGACTTTGTACTTGAAGAATTGGAAGAATATAGACAGGCTTGCGAAAACGGAGACATCGTGGAAGTTTTGGATGCTTTGTGTGATATTGCTTACGTTTCCCTTGGGAACGGTACTATGTTACACGGCCTTAAAGATAAGATATGGCCTGCATATCAAGAAGTACAAGGTAGCAATATGTCGAAGTCTTGCAGCACTAAAGAAGAAGCCATGGAAACTGTCACCCTCCGCTCTAAAGAACAAGCTGAGCCATGTCACTTTGAACAGGTCGAAGACCGATTCGTAGTGTATAGAACAAGAGATAGAAAAGTAATGAAATCAATTAATTACTATAGACCTGATTTGAAACAATTCTTTACAGGGAATGAATTAAAAAAATTCAATTAAATAAAACTTAGGCTCCCTCAGGGAGCCTTTGTATATTCACATTAAATAAAAGTTATATAATGTATAAAAAGTGTTATCAAGGTAAAAAATTAGGAGATAATTATTTTGAAATGCATCTATGGGAAGAAGATGGTGAACATCAAATTGTACCCTATAGAAATGTAGTATACCAGGAATGTACTGAAGAAGAACACACACATAAAGGATTAAATGGTGAATTCTTAAAACCTATATCTAAATGGTTTTATTCTAAAAACCCTGATTATAGTGCTAAAAATACTCCTAATTTACATTTTCATGATATGAAACCTCATCAAAAGTTTTTAGTTGAGCGTTATGGTGTAAATGATGTTCCTTCTAAGGGGCATAGAGAAGTATTTTTTGACATTGAGTGTGAAATAGGAGGGGCATTAACTGAAGAATATATTGAGGATGCTCCTATGCCTATTACTTCTATTGCTTGGTGGGATAAACAAAAAGATTATTGGTCCATTCTTATTTTAGATAAAAAAAACCAACTATCACACACTAAAACTGGCAAAAATAAAAACAAAGAAATTATCCCTTGTGCTACAGAAAATGAGTTATTAGCTAAATTTGTTGAAGCTATAAGAGAAATGGATCCTGACATATTAGTAGGTTATAACTCAGATTATTTTGATATACCTTACTTATATTACAGAATGTGTAGAACAATAGGTAAAGATTGGGCTGATCATTTATCTCCTATTGGTAAAGTAGTTTCTAAGAAAAATAATAAATATTTCTTTAAACAAAATCAATATGTAGATATTGTAGGCATTGAATCTTTAGATTATATTCGTTTACATAAAAAATACAGTTGGAAAGATGAACCAAGCTGGAAGTTAGATGCTATTGGAGAAAAATATGTTGGTATGAAAAAAGTTGAATACGAAGGAAACTTAGACCAATTATTTGAGACTGACATACATAAATTTATTCAATATAATTTTGTTGATGTTGAAATTTTACAAAAATTAGATGAAAAACTACAGTATTTAGCTTTAACTAAAAACTTATCTCATAAAGGAAAACATAATTATAGTGAAGTATATGCTAATAGTATATCTCAAGATGGTGCTATTTCAGCCTATTTATTATCTCAAGGTATAGTACCACCTCCAAAAGAACCCTTTCCCCAAAAGAAAGATAGTTATGCAGGAGGGTATCTTTTTTGCCCCAAAGCAGGATTGTATAAGTATATGTTTGATGAGGATTTAACTTCACTGTATCCATCTATAATAATGTCTATAAACATAGGTAAGGAAACATTTGTTGGGCGTATTATAGATGCTGATGATCGTAATAATAGATTGGGTCTTAACGATCTAAAAGAACGTGATCCTGATGAAGAATTATTAGTTGAAAATAAAAAACGACAACAAACTAATGTAAATGTTGGTAGACTAATAGCTATGATTGAACAAAATAATTTAGCAGTAGCAGCTAACGGCTCAATGTTCAGAACAGATAAGGAATCAGTTTTATCTACTATTTTAAAGAAATGGTTTGAGGAACGAGTTGTTTATAAAAACCGTATGAAAAAAGCTTATAAAGCAGGAGATAAAGAATTAGGTGAATATAATCACTTAATGCAGTATACAATGAAAATTTTATTAAATAGTTTATATGGGGCTACTGCTTTACCTTCATTTAGATATGGTATGAACTTCCAAACATTAAGTGAAGCAATTACATTAAGTGGACACAGAATAATACAAGAATCAGCTTTATGTGCAAATCGTCACATGAATAAAGTTATGAGAAATGAAATAAAATTAGATATATGACATTAAAAAAACAATCAATAAGAAAAAACATGCATATTACATCTGAGGGTAGGAATATACCTAAAGATGAAATAATCCAATTAAGTGAAAATTGGTCTGAAAAACAAGAAAATTTTTTTAGAAAAATGCTTAAACAAGGAGGCCAATTTAAGATAAATGGGGTGCCTTATAAAGTAGTATTAGAACTCAGAGACGATTTAGACTCAAATGGAAACGCACCTGTAAATATACCACCAGGTCCTGGTGAAAGATCATTTTAAAAAATAAAAATATGTTAGTAGAAGTATCAAACGGAGAATTATTAGACAAAATTTCAATTTTAGAGTTAAAATTACTTAAGATTGAGGATAAAGAAAAATTGGTAAATATTCAAAAAGAATTTGACACACTAAATCCTTTAGTTATAGAATTATTTGAAAAGTATGATGGTCAATTACAAAACCATTATTTAGAATTAGCTAAAATTAATGGACAACTTTGGGACATAGAAGATTGGATCAGAGATTGTGAACGTGAAAAAAGATTTGATAAAGAATTTGTAGAATTAGCTCGTTCTGTTTATATTACCAATGATAAAAGATGTGAAGTTAAAAAAATAATTAATTTAATGACTTCATCAGGTTTAGTAGAGGAAAAATCGTATAAAGAATATTAATGAAACATTTAGAAGAAACACCTTGGTGGATTTGTGACGAAGGAGATGAGAATTACTGTGCTTATGTAGATACTGATTCTAATTATTTTAACGCCGAACCTTTACTTCTTAAGTTATACCCTAATTTTGAAGAATTATCTGCAGAAAAAAAAGATGATATTCTAGAAAAGGTAGCAATGAAATATCAAGATGTAATTAATGAAGATTATGATAGATTAGCTAAGGAATGTTTTAATGTAACTGAACATCGACTTGAAATGAAAACTGAATGTGTTATTCGTTCAGCTTATTTTAGAGCAACTCGTCGTTATGCTCAATGGATTACTAAACAGGAAGGAATTGCTAAAGAATCTTTAGATATTAAAGGTTTGGAATTTATGAAAGCAAATTTCCCACCTATCCTAGGATCATTTTTTAATGACATACTTCAACAAGTACTAAAAGGTGAAGAAAAATCTAGTATTTTAGATCAAATTAAAGTATTTAAAAAACAAATTTTAGACGGCACAATACCACTTACTAAATTGGGCAACCCCTCAGCAGTTAAAAAACTAGAAAAATACTCAGGTAAAAATGCTAGAGCAGGAGAAATGTTTACTGAAATACTTAAAGGAGCTCCTGCACCTGTACGTGCTACTATTCGTTATAATGATTTATTAAGGTTATGGCAACTAGATAAAAAATATAATTTAATTACACAAGCAGATAAAGTTAAATGGATTTATTTAAGAGATAATCCTTACAAAATAGAAGCACTAGCATTTCAAGATTTTGATGTACCTGAAAAAATTAATGATTTTTTAAATGCCTATGCTGATAGACAAAAAGTATTTGATTCAATATTATTAAATAAATTAGAAGGATTCTTTAGTGACCTACAATGGTCTTTAGATTTAAATCCTTACACAAATGCATTAGCATCTTTTGAGATATAAAATAAAATTCGTACATTACAATTATGGTAAATAAAACAACACTAACATCAGTTATTTCAAAATATTATTTAAACGGGTTAAATAATCAAGTAAAATGGCGTATTAAAGATAACCAACTAACAATCTATGCAGGTGAAAATGGTAGAGTATGTAAAGTAATCCACAATAACTTTAATCTTGAAGATTCAGAATTAGGTGTATTTGATACTTATAAACTAAGTAAATTACTTTCTATTACTAATGGTGAATTAAATATTTCACTTGAAAAAATTAAAGCAGTTTATACTAAAATGCATATTGCTGATTTAAATTTTGATTTAACTTATTCATTAGCTGATATTTTAATTTTAGGTAAAAATACTTATTATGAAGATCCTGAAGAATTTGAAATACAAATTGATTTAACAAATGAAGATATTAACCATTTAATTAAAGCTAAAAGTGCTTTAGCTGATGTTAATAATATGTTAATTACAAGTACTACAGATATGGATGGAACTAATATATGTGAAATTATATTTGGTGATAATACAGGATTTTCAAATAAAATTACTTACCAACTTAGGGGTAATATTACTAAAGGAGATATTCAAATCCCATTTGATTCAGACATATTTAAAGACATTTTAAATGCTAATAAAGATATGGAAAGTGGTACATTAAAAATATCTGAAGTAGGAATGTTAAAATTGAATTTTTCAACAATAGAAACAGAAAGTGAATATTTCATCGCTAGAAATGAATAATCACATATGTATAATAGAACATAAGATTGCAGCTAGGGCGCGTTGTTATGTTTAAATTAAATTAATCGAGAGCTTCGGCCTCACAAAAACTAAATGATATGAGTACATTATTCAATGAACGTACACCGTTCGACTTACTATTCCGTAACCTATTTAAGGCAGACGGAGTTTTCCAACCAACTACGTTTGAAAACAAACAACCACACCCACTAGATATTTTTTATGACGAAGACGGACTTCATTTTGAAGTTGCCTGTACTGGTCTAACTAAGAAAGACATTCAATTAGAAATTGATGGAGACCTTTTAAAAATTATTTATGATAAACCCAATGACGACGAGTTTGATTATAGTGGCTACATCTATAAAGGATTAGCCAAACGATCTTTTAACTTAGGTTATAAAGTAGCAGCTAAATTTGAACTTGAAAGCCTATCAGCTGAAATGAAGGATGGCTTACTTCATATTTTTATTCCAATTGCCGAATCTAAAAAGCCAAAAACTATTAAAATTAGATAGAAGTTATTAAAAAAAAGCGTGTCCTAGCGCAATATTATTCGTATATTCACGTCTAAATAAATAAGTTATATGACAACAAAAAGAAAGTCTATTCAGACTATTACCGACCCCTTGCTAGAACCATTCTTTATTACTAAAGATGAATACAGTTATACTGTAAAACAAAATGTGACATCTGATGCCTCTCATTTTAGATCTAAAGGTAAAGCAAAAACCTATGAAAAATCATTATATTATTATGCTAATTTTGAACAAGCTCTACAAAAAATTGCCAATTTAAAGGCAGATATGGAAAGTTTTAATAGTTTAGAAGAATATATTAACAATTATATGAAAATAAGTACTAACATTAAAAATTATACAAATGGAATTAGAAGCGCTATTTAACGCTGTTATTGTAAAACCAATAGAGTCAGAAGAAACTACTGTTGGTAATATCATTGTCCCGGATTTGGGAAAAGAAAAAAACGAAACTGGATTAGTAATATCAGTAGGACCTGGACAATCAACTCTAACAGGAGATTTTATTCCTACTATTTTAAAAGTTGGAGAAAAAGTAATATTACCAACTCAAGGGTTTACTAAATTACCATACAATGGAGAAGAATACTATGTAGGTCCTGAAAATCAAATCCTTGCAAAAGTAAGCGAATCAGCTAGTATAGATGAATTACTAGATGAAACAAAAGAAAATTTAACTAAAGAAGAAATTAAAGATTTAACAAATGAGTAAACAAGTAACATTAGGCGGAACCGCTAGAAAAAATTTAGTAGAGGGTATTGATATTCTTGCTGATGCTGTAATATCAACATTAGGCCCAAATGGAAGAAATGTAGTTATTGCTAATGATAATGGTGCTCCACAATCAACTAAAGATGGAGTTACAGTTGCAAAGTCAATTTCTCTTTCAAATCCTGAACAAGAATTAGGAGTACAGTTAGTAAAACAAGCTGCTATAAAAACAGCTGAAAAAGCAGGTGATGGAACAACTACATCTACTTTGTTAGCTCGTGAAATGGTAAAAGCAGGATTAAATGCATTAAACAATAATGAAAATGCAGTTCAAATAAAAAGGGATATTGATACTACAGTAAAACAAGTAGTAGAAAACCTTAGAGGAAAAATATCAGAAGATATTTCAGGAGAAGAACAATTAGAACAGATTGCAACAATATCAGCAAATAATGACCCAGAAACTGGAAAATTAATTGCTACCGCTATTGATAAAGTAGGAATGGAAGGGGTTGTTCATATAGAGGAATCACGTACTGGTGAAACATATTTAGAAACTGTTGAAGGGTTACAGTTTGAAAGAGGTTATAAGTCACCGTATTTTGTTACCAACAATAATACAATGACAGCAACATTAGACAACCCCCTCATTCTAATTGCAGATCAAAAAATAACTCAAGTTAAAGATCTACTTCCCGTTTTAGAAGCAGTATCAAATCAAGGTAAATCTCTACTTATTATAGCTGAAGATATTGATAATGAAGCTTTAGCAACCTTGATTGTTAATAAAATGAGAGGTACAATGAAAGTATGTGCTGTAAAGGCACCTGACTTTGGAGATAGAAGAAAATTAGCTTTAGAAGACATTGCTATAACAACAGGTGGAATCGTTCTTGATAAACAAAAAGGAATGAAACTTGATAAATTTAGTTGGGAATGGTTTGGAGAAGCAAGAACAGTAACAATAGAAAAAGAACAAACAACAATTGTAGATGGAAAAGGAGCAGTGGAATCAATTGAAACACGTATTGAAGAACTACAACAACAAATTGATAAAGCAACAACACCGTTTGAAACAGAAAAACTCCAAGAAAGATTGGCGAAATTTACAGGAGGAGTAGCTATTATCCATGTAGGTGGAAATACTGAAACGGAAATGAAAGAAAAGAAAGATCGTGTTGATGATGCTTTACATGCAACAAAAGCCGCTATTGAAGAAGGAATAGTACCAGGAGGAGGAACAGCATTATTATATGCTTCTTCAGGTATAGAAGCTAAAACAACAGGGGCTCAAATTGTAATTGAAGCCTGTGCTAAACCATTTAATCAAATTTTAGTTAATGCTGGTTATGATCAAGTAAAAGGACAAATTTTAGCTGATAATTTAGTTAATTCTGGTAATGATGTTTGGGCTGGTTACAATATTAAAACTGATGAAACAGTTAATATGAAAGAAGCTGGTATTATTGATCCTACTAAAGTAGCTAGAACAGCACTACAAAATGCTGCATCAGTTGCAGGTACCGTTTTATTAACAGAGTGTACTGTAGTCAATGAACCTAGTGATGATAAACAACAACAACAAATTGACCCAATGATGGGTATGATGTAATAATTAATAACTAATAAATAATAAAAAATGACAAAAAATGAAATTTTTGAGATTATTGAAACAAATTTCAATATCTTAGCAGCTGAAAACGATGGAACTACTAAGGCAAGTCAAGCACGAGCTAGAAAAGCAGCACAAGCTATTAAACGAGTAATTACAGATTATAAAAAAGCATCTGTGGCTGAGTCAAAATAGTTTCGTATATTATGGCTACAAAGATTGAAGAAAAAAATATCCTAATCGCTCGGAGAGTTCCTCCGGGCGATAAATGGAGATTAGTTGCAAATGAGCCTGATGGTCCTATACATAAAACATTAACTGATGCTTTAGAAGCATATATGGTTAAAACAGGATTTAAAGGTAGTTATAGATTAGAACCACTAAAAAGTAACCTATATGCAATTGATTCAACAGAGACAGAAGTAATACCAGAACCAGAAAAGAAATATTCAATATATGGCGAATTCGGACAATAGTTTATTAGTAGAAAAATATAGACCATCTAATTTAAAACATTATGTTGGTAATGAAAATATTAAAAAATCTATTTCTAAATATTTAGACCAGAATGATATTCAAAACCTAATATTTTATGGACCCGCTGGTACAGGAAAAACTACTTTGGCAAAACTTTGTGTTCAAAATCTTGATTGCGATCATCTTTATATTAACGCCTCGGATGAAAGAGGTATTGAAACGATTCGTGATAAAGTGCAAGGATTTGCAAGCGTTGCTTCTTTTAAACCACTTAAAGTGGTCATTCTGGATGAAGCTGATTTTCTTACTATCCAAGCGCAAGCTTCACTCCGTAATATCATTGAAACTTTCTCGCGTACGACAAGGTTTATTATGACTTGTAATTTTGTAGAGCGTATCATTGATCCTTTACAATCTAGATGTCAAGTACTTAAAATTGTACCTCCAACTAAAAAAGATGTTGCTAAACATTTAAATTGGATACTTCAACAAGAATCAATTTCCCATGATATAAATGATTTAGTACCATTAGTTAATCAATATTATCCCGATTTACGTAAATGTATTAATACAATTCAATTATCAACTGTAGATGGTGGAGCAAATGATTTATATCTTAGTTTAGACCAATCAGTATTAGTATCATCAAATTATATAGATAAAGTTATTAGTGCATTATCAGAGGGATCTAAACACAACAAAATAGATTGTTATAATGATATACGTCAAATTATAGCTGATGCTAATGTAGATGATTTTGATGAATTATTTAAATCATTATACGAACGTGCATCTGAATACTTACAAAATAAAGAAGGTACAGCAGCCATTTTAATAAATGAACACCAATATAAAGCAAATTTCCGAATCGACAAGGAAATAAATACAATGTCGTTAATCCAACAAATATTAAATAATAAATAATTATGCAACAAGCACCACAACAAGGACCCCCTATCGATTTAAAAAACACTACAGCTATCAAAAATTTTGATGGAGGTTTTGTATTTCAACAAGGAGTAGTATTAAGAACAGTATCTAAATTTGTAATGGGTACAGATGAAGATGCCCTACTTCCAATCCCTGTTTTTTATGACCCTTCAACTAAAAAAATTCTTAAATCATCAGTTCCAAAAGAATTAAGAGCAGAATTAGCTGACGAATTAATAGACTAGATTTGAAAAATATCTTTGATTGGTTAAAAGCAATTAACTCCACCAAACCCCCAGTTGAATCTTTTACAGATAAAGATTGGGAGGTTTGGAATAGTTATATGGTCCATAGATTTTTATCTATGAATCCCGATTATTTAGAAATTGTAAATTATGTTCAAGATTTTCCTCCACAGGAAAAAAGAATGATTTATAATATATATAGAGAATTTATTCCTAAAAATAACAAATGGAGTAAATATATTAAGTCTAAGGCAAAACAACCTAATAAAGACTTAATAGATCATATTAAAAATTATTTTGAATGTTCCTCTAAAGAAGCAAAAGAATATATAAATATATTGGATACCCCAGAAATAAATCGTATATTAACCAACAGAGGATTAGATAAAAAAGAAATAACTAAAATAATAAAATGAGCAAATTAGTAGAAATGTTACGTAAGTCTGCAGAAGCAGATAAAGCCAAAGCACTTTTGTCCCTTGAACTATTAGGCAATAAAGCAGTTGGTATTGGAGATCACTCAACTGAAGACTTTTATAAGAATGCTGAAGAAGCACTTGTTATGTTAGTAGATGCTGATGATAGATTATCAACTTTAGATAAGTATTTTAATACTAAAGGATTATTAAATGGGTGATTCAGTTAAAAAATACATGGAAAGTTTAGAAAATAAAATTAATAGCGGAGGACATTTTACTTCCAATGCAGTCCAATTAGAAAAATTTATGAGCGATAGAGAAATTATGAATGCCAAATCAGGATCCAAATTAGATGTAAAAGTATTTGAAAAAGAATACCCAGAACTATCTAAAGAATTTAAACAAATCCAAAAAGAAATGTATGAGATGTTTGCTCGTAAACATATGGATTATGGGTTAAATAATATTGCATTAGGTGGAGATATCATTAATAATAGCGATGATAAACAATTTTCATTGACTGGGTTATGTATTAGATTAACTGATAAAATATCACGTTTAAAAAACTTGTTAATTAATGGTAGATCCTTTGTTGAAGGGGAAGGTATACAAGATACATTTATTGACATTGCCAATTATGGAATAATCGGTCTTTTAGTAGGTCGAGATAAATGGAAAAAATAGTTTGGCTAAAAAACTCCCAAAAATAGTAAAAGAGATTAGAAATAATCCTCCACCACCTATTAATTATGCATATCAAAAGAATATATCATATTCCCAGATGTCCATATTTAGAGGATGTCCTCATAGATGGAAACTTCAGTATAAAGATAAAATTAAAAGATTTACATCTTCTATACATACGGTTTTTGGGACTGCCATGCATGAATCAATGCAATATTATTTAGATTATGCCTATGAAAAATCATTTGCAGCCGCTGATAGAGATATTGATTTAAAAGAAGATTTCCAAAGTCGATATATAAGCGAATACCAAGTACAGTATAAAAAAAATAATGATTCTCATTTTTCTGATGCTGTTGAAATGAGAGAATTTTTTGAAGATGGAGTAGCTATTTTAGAATGGTTTAAGAAAAAACGTAGTAGATATTTTAGTAAAAAAGGTACTTATTTAGTTGGATGTGAAATACCAATTGTAGTAGCACCAAATAAAATGTTAAATAACGTATTATATATGGGGTATCTTGATGTTGTAACGTATTGTGAAACAACAGATACATTCAAAATAATCGACATAAAAACAAGTACTAGTGGGTGGAATGATTATTCTAAAAAAGATGAAAATAAACAATTCCAATTATTACTCTATAAACAATATTTTTCAGAACAATACAATATACCTTTAGATAAGATTGAAATTGAGTTTTTTATTCTTAAAAGAAAGGTATTAGATCCTGATGATGAAAAGCTTATGTCACCATATCAAGCTTATAGGGTACAACAATTTACACCACCAAGTGGTAAAATTAAATTATCAAGAGCAAAAAATGCTATTAATGATTTTATTAACGAATGTTTTAATTCAAATGGTAAAATAAAAGAAGCAGATTATCCTAAATCTCCTTCTAAATGGAATTGTAATTTTTGTCCTTATGGAGAAGATAAAGAATTATGTGGAGCCAAACAACATTTTTCGTAGGTTCATACATATGTATATATAATAAATAATGTTTTAATAAATAAAGACTATGAGTAATTCAAAAAAGATGACACTAACTAGTGTTAAAGTTCAGAGTGATTTATTCGAAAATTTTAAGATTGAATGTGTAAAACGTAAATTTTCTTTTCAAAAATTAGCAGATCGTGCTTTATTTTTGTATCTTACAGATGAGAATTTCCGTAAACAAATAACCAATCAGATAAATATCGAATTATAATTTTATGAATAAAGATTTTAAACATATCCCTAAGGATAAAAGAAAAAAAATATTATTAATTTGTGATGATGTTAGAGTACATTCAGGTGTAGCAACAGTAGCAAAAGAAATAGTATGTGGTACAGCCCATCACTTTAATTGGGTACAAATGGCGGGTGCTATAAAACATCCAGATAAAGGAAAAAGATTAGATTTATCCCCAAGTACTAATAAGGAAGCAAATATAGATGATTCATCTGTAATTTTATACCCAACTGATGGATATGGAGATTCTAGAATATTAAGAGAAATAATTAATATAGAAAAACCAGATGCTATTATGTTATTTACTGACCCTAGATATTTTACTTACATATTCAATATGGAACAAGAAATTCGTAAAAAAATTCCTATTGCTTATTTAAATATTTGGGATGATTATCCTGCTCCAATGTATAATAAACCATATTATGAAGCTTGTGATTTGCTAATGGGTATATCAAAACAAACAGTTAATATTAATAAGATAGTATTAGGAGATAAAGCAGATAAAAAAGTTATAAAGTATATTCCCCATGGTAAAAACCCAAATATCTTCTTTCCTCTAACTGAAGAAACAAAAGAATTTAAGACTTTTAAAAAGGAATTATTTAGAGGTGAAACCCCAGAGTTTGTAGTGTTATTTAATTCTAGGAATATTAGAAGAAAACAAATCCCAGATACAATATTAGCATTTAGATCCTTTTTAGATTCATTACCTAAAGAAAAAGCTAAAAAATGTAAGCTTATATTAAAAACTGAAATGGTCACTGATGCTGGTACAGATTTAGATAAAGTTAGGGAATATATTTTAGGAGAAAACTATTTTGATAATTGTATTATATTAGACAACAAATTTTCAGAAATTCAATTAAATTATCTTTACAATATAGCAGATGTTCAAATTTTATTAACTTCAAATGAAGGTTGGGGTTTAACTATTACAGAAGCAATATTAGCAGGAACACCTATTATAGCTAATACTACAGGCGGAATGCAGGATCAAATGAGATTTGTAGATAACAATGGAGAATGGTTTACACCTAGTCCTGATATCCCATCAAACCATAGAGGTACATACAAAGAACATGGAGAATGGGCATTCCCCGTTTACCCATCTTCAAGATCAATACAAGGTTCTCCTCCAACACCTTATATTTTTGATGATAGATGTAGATGGGAAGATGCCTGTGAAAGAATTAAAGAAGTATATGCCTTAAGTAATGAAGAACGTAAAACTAGAGGTTTAAAAGGTAGAGAATGGGCTTTAAGTAGTGAAGCAGGTTTTACCTCTGATTACCAATCAAATAGAGTAATGGAAGCACTTAATGAATTATTTAGTACCTTTAAACCTAGAGAAAAATATGAATTAATTAATGCTAATGAATATAAAGGAAATTTTTTAACTCATAAAATAATATATTAATGAATAAACCAAGATTTGTAATATCATCCCCTTTTGACACTTATAGTGGATATGGAGCACGTTCTCGTGACATTATTAAATCCTTAATTAAGAGTGATAAATACCAAATTGAATTATTATCACAAAGATGGGGAGATACTTCATGGGGGTTTTGTAATGAACACCCAGAATGGACTTTTTTACTTAATTATTTAGCTAAAAGAGAATGGCAACAAACCCCAGTTGATTACTGGATGCAGATTACTATACCAAATGAATTTGCTCCTATAGGTAAATTTAATATTGGAGTAACAGCAGGGATAGAATCAGATCAAACCAAACCAGAATGGATTGAAGGGTTAAATAGAATGGATCTAAATTGGGTTTCTTCAAACCATGCTAAAAATGTATTTGAAAAATCTATTTTTGAAAAAAAAGATAAAAGAACAAATCAAAGTATAGGACAAGTTAAATTAGAAAAACCAATAGAAGTTATATTTGAAGGTGTTGATTTAAATACTTATAAAGTTATAGATAAATCCCTTCCTAAAAACATTGATTTATCAGATATTAAAGAATCTTTTTGTTATTTGTTTGTAGGACACTGGATGCAAGGAAGTTTTGGACACGATAGAAAAAATGTAGGAGTTTTAGTAAAAGAATTTTATGAAACTTTTAAAGATATTAAAGGTTCAAAACCTGCTCTTATTTTAAAAGCATCAAAAGGAACTTCTTCATATATAAGTAGAGAAGATATATTACACAATATTGCTAAAATTAAGCGTAGTATAAATTCTAAAAATCTTCCTAATGTTTACCTATTAAATGGTGATTTTACTGATAACGAAATGAATGAATTGTATAATCATTCTAAAGTAAAAGCTATGGTTTCAACTACTAAAGGAGAAGGATTTGGTAGACCCCTATTAGAATTTTCCACAACAGGTAAACCTATTATAGCTTCAGGTTGGTCAGGTCATTTAGATTTTTTAAACCCCTCTTTTACTAGTTTACTTAAAGGTCATTTAGAAAATGTCCATCCTTCTGCTGCTAACAATTGGTTAATACCTGAATCAAAATGGTTTCAAGTTGATCCTAAGGATTTAAAAAGTTCTTTAAAAACAATATATAAAAAATATAAAGAATATTCTATAAAAGGAAAACAACAAAAACATTATGTTAAAACTAATTTTAGTTGGGATAAAATGTCTACTTTAATCTATAGTATATTAGATGATAAAAATAAGGTACCTGAAATTGCTCAGCAAGTGGAACTAAAAATGCCAACAATTTCTTTACCTAAACTTAAAAAGATATAATTAATATGAATTTTGATGAAATAGTAGATTGCCCTAAATCTGGAGGTGATTTATGTTATAAAACAGAAATAAATAAAGATATTACTAATTATTATAGTTTATCTTGTGGGTTTTGGACTAATACTCTAATGTTAGAGGGTTCTGAATTTTATGAAGAACAAATAAGTATTTTACCTGAAATTTATAAAGATTTAGCATGGATTGATCCTAAAACTAAATTAGTATGGCTTCCTAATACAGTCAATGTTAAAGAAAATGGAATGATATTTGCCTCAGGTAAAGATTTAGAAAATTGGAATTGGGGAGCAGTAAAAGCTATTGAAATTCCTAAAGAAGATCAAGAAAAATATAAAGGCGAAAAATATAGAGCTGATATGACTACTATAAAATATTTCAAAGAACGTGATTTTATAGATGCTCTTTCATATATTGGGTTATTACCAGAATAGAAAAATATGAAAATAAGTTATGCAATAACAGTATGTAATGAGTTTCTTGAAATACAGAAACTTGTTCCATTTTTATTAGAAAATAAGAGAATAAAAGATGAAATAGTTATTCTATATGATAGTAAAAATGGTGATCCTGAAGTATTAAGTTATTTATTGAAATTCAATAAACTACCTAATGTACAAACATGGAGAGGATTTGATTTTAATGGTCATTTTGCTGACTGGAAAAACCAATTAACAGAATATTGTTCAGGAGATTATATATTCCAAATAGATGCTGATGAAATGCCTCATCAAGTATTATTAGGTTACCTCCCAGAGATATTAGGTAATAACCCTGATAACGAAGTGTATTTAGTTCCTAGAATAAACACAGTTGAAGGAATAACTGATGAACATATTAAAAAATGGGGTTGGAAAGTTAATGATAAAGGGTGGGTAAATTATCCCGATTACCAGTGGCGTATATGGAAAAATAAACCTGAAATTAAATGGAAAAATAAAGTACATGAGGTTTTAGAGGGTTTTAAAACATATGCTCCTATCCCTTCAACTGAACAATTATCTTTATACCACCCTAAAACAATTGATCGTCAAGAAAAACAAAACGCTTACTATAATACATTATGATAAAAGGAAAAAAAATATTCATTACTGGTGGAGCAGGATATTTAGGTAAAAATTTAGTTAAACGTTATTATAATGACAACGAGATTACTATTTATTCTAGAGATGAAGCAAAACATTATTACCTAAAAAAAGAATTTCCTAATATTAAAT
The DNA here is from genome assembly GCA_024222485.1 of bacterium. Lineage (GTDB taxonomy): Bacteria > RUG730 > RUG730 > RUG730 > JAAEPJ01 > JAAEPJ01. The sequence goes on from JAAEPJ010000368.1 coordinate 15,387, forward strand.
GTATAATAGGGGATATTCGTAATTATAGTTTATTGACACGTTCTGCTTTTGGACATGATATAGGAATATTTGCTGCTTCTTTAAAACAAATAGGAGCTGTAGATCAAAATGTTGAAGAATCAATTAAAGTTCTTATAGATGGTGCTATTAATTCTAGAAGAGCAGCAGAAGATAATAATTTTGAAGCAGCATGTTTTATATCTTCAGATAAATCAAGAGCAGCAACTACACTATATGGCGCAATGAAATTTGTTGCAGGTGAGTCATTTATAGTGAATGCAGAAAATTCTAATGTGCGTTTATCTACCGCAATATACGGTAATGTTATTAATTCTACTGGTAGTATTATACCCTTAATTTGGGATTCAATTAATAAAAAATATTCATTAACCCTATATTCAGAACAAATGACACGTTTTGTGATTGATATAGAAGGAGCTATGGATCTAATTGAACAAGGGTTAAAGGTTACAGGGTATAATGTAATCCCTAATTTAAAATCATTTAAAATAAAGGATTTATTTGAAATATTTAATGAAGAATTTAATTTAGAATATACATTAGGAACACCTCGTATATCGGAAAAACTTCATGAGATGATGATTTCAAAAGAAGAATTACCAAGAACTCATTATAACCCACTTGATAATACTTACTACATGCATTATAAAGAAATTCAAGAAAAATGGGATGGTCGTGAATTTACTAGTGATGTTGTATGTATGTCTAAAGATGAATTAAAAAATATATTAAAAACTTATAATTATTTTAAACCATGAAAGTATTAGTACTAGGACATAAAGGAATGTTAGGGCATATGGTTAGTAAATTACTAACTAGTAAAGATGTAGAAGTTATTACTACTAAATGTAGATGGTCTACTTCATGTTTTAAAAATACTATAAAAAATTTTGATGGTGACTATATTATAAATTGTATAGGAGCTATCCATCAAAGAACAAACCAATTTAATATTAATTGGGAACTACCTCAATGGTTAGATGAAAATACTAATTGTAAAATTATACACCCAGGTACTGATTGTGAAATGGATGATGATGATTATGGTAATTCTAAAAGAATAGCAGCAGAATGGATTAAATCATCAAGTAAAAATACTAAAATTATTAAAACTTCTATTTTAGGTCCTGAACTTAATACAAAAGCAAGTTTAATGGAATGGTTTCTGTCACAAACAGGAGAAGTAAATGGTTATTCAGAATGTTATTGGAATGGAAATACTACTTTAACTTGGGCTAAATTTTGCTTACATTTAATGTTAAATTGGGACAGTGAAGATATAGAAACTATATTAGAAGGTGAACGTGTTTCAAAATATCAGTTATTATTAATATTAAAAGAAGTTTATAATAGACATGATATTATAATCAACCCTGTTAATAATCCTGTAATTGATAAATGTTTAAAGGGTAAAGTTAAAACACCTAAATTAAAATTACAATTAATAGATTTACAGTATTTTAATGGTCTTGAATAAACCTCTTAATATAACCATATCAATTGATGATATTAATCCCTTAAAAGGTTGGGGTGCTGAAGGTGATATTCAAATGACATATTTAGAAGATCTAAATAAAGAATTTGGGGCTAAATTTACATTATTTATCCCTTCAAATTGGCATAAGCAAGCTCCCTTATCAAAGCATAAGGATTGGGTAGATTGGTTAAAATCTAAGGATTATTTTGAATTAGCGGCTCACGGTCATTACCATCAATGTGAAAGGAATAATATTGGACAATGTGAATTTTTTGAATTAGATACAACAGAAAAAGCTAAAGATAGAATTAATTTAATATTAAAAGAATGGGAAGCTGTAGGACATAAACCAGAAGGATGGAGAAATCCTGGTTGGTTAGGTAATCCCGTTGCTATTAAAGAATTAGGTAAACATTTTAAATACGCAGCTATACATTATGAACATAACCGTAATAATAAATGGTTGTGTAAAACATTTTATGGTGCAGATGGTATTAATATAACGGATATTAAAGTTCATAATGACAATATGATTATGTTTCAATCTCATATAGCCGGTGATTGGAATGATAATGTTTGGAATAAATCTAATTATAATCAAATGAGGCTATCTTTAGAATATTTTTCTAAAATGAATGTTGAATTTAAAACATTAAAAGAATGTCTATAGCTTTTTTTACAGAAATGGGATTTACAGGTAAGGTTCCTAGAACTCATAAAAATATGAGAACTGAATTTGCTTGGATGGTAGCTTTAGATGCTGATCATTATAATATTAATAGTACCCCAAATAAAAAATACGATTTAGGGATTACTATTATTCCAAAAAATAACCCTCAATTTGATCTTGGAAAATTAAAGCAATATTGTGATAAAGTGGCTGTAATGCAAGAAGGTCCTCATTGGTACTTCCAAGATTATAGTTTAAATAAACAAATTGATTATTTTAACACTTTAACATCTGCTGATATAATATTTGTACATAATAAAGCAGATAGGGTTTATTATAAAGGATTAACAGGACATAATGATATAAGAGTTATGAGATCATTAATGATAGAGGATGCTGTAGGAGAAGTAAAAGATGTTAAGAGAGAAGGAGTTATTATAGGAGGTAATTTTGTTAGTTGGTATGGTGGTTTCGATTCTTATATAGTAGCTAGTAGTCAGTATGAAGAAGTATTTGCCCCTTCTATGGGTAGAAAACAAGAAGGAGAAGAACAAATACTCTCATTACTTCCTTATATGTCTTGGAAAGAATGGATACATAAATTAAATGAATTTAAAATTGGAATACATTTAATGAGAACACATGCAGCAGGTACATTTGCTCTAAACTGTGCTTACCTAGGAATTCCATGTATAGGTTATAAAGGGTTAGACACTCAAGAAATATGCCATCCAGATTTGACTGTAGAAATAGGTAATTTAGGGCATGCTAAAGAATTATTAGAAGAACTTAAAAACAATGAAGAATTTTACTTAGAAGCATGTTACACAGCTCAAAACCGTCATTTAGAATATTACCATGAATCAAAATTTAAAATATGAAAGATATAAATTATACTTTTTGGAATTTTAGAGAAACTGAATTATTTCAAAAACTCAAAATTCAATTAACACCTCCAACTAATATATCTACTCACAACAGAACAGATCATATTTCTGAATTATTAATGGGTGGTATGTTTTATGAAACTCATACTCTTTTACAGTTTTATAATGATATTCCAAAAGAAGGAATGATATTAGATATTGGTGCTAATATTGGTAATCATCAAATGATGTTTAATCAACTTTACCCAAATAGAAAAATCTTTGGGTTTGAAGCTTCACCTTTAAATTACCTCCACTTACATAAAAATACTATTGAATACCCAAATACTACAAACATATGTATGGGTCTTGGCTCAGAGCAAGGATTATCTTATATAACTCATTTTTCTGAGAATATGGGGGGTTCGGGTATTAGAGAAGTTAATAATTTAAGACACCAAGAGAAAGATATAATGCCTATTATTATTGAACCTTTAGATTCAATCCAATTTGAAGAAGAAATTTCATTAATAAAGATTGATGTAGAAAATTATGAACCCTATGTTATTAAGGGGGCTCATAAAACTTTAGAAAAACATCAACCTCTAATTTGGATCGAAGATTTTAAACATGATAAGGAATATAACAGTTCAACTGTAAAATATTTAATTGATAATTTTAATTATAAAGTTATTAATAAAAATGAATGTAATTTTTTACTAAAAATAGAAAAATGAGAATATTAGTTACTGGAGGAGCCGGATTTGTAGGTACAAATTTAATTAAGCGTTTATTAAAAGATGGACATAGTGTCGTATCCTTTGACAATTATAATACAGGATTAAAAAGTAATCATGTTGAAGGAGCAATTTACTTGGACTTAGATATAACTAATTATCCCCAAAAAGATAGTAGTTATTGGGAAAAATATGATGTTGTATTTCATATGGCGGCAATTGCTAGAATACAACCTTCATTTGAAAACCCTAAAAATTATTTTAATACTAATGCTATGGGTACTTTAAACATAGTTGAAATGTGTTCAAAAGCAAATATCCCCTTAATATATGCAGGTTCATCTTCAAAACATAGTGGTAGGTTTAAAAACCCATATACCTTTTCTAAAGATATAGGAGAAGATATTATTGAGTTATATACTAAACATTATAATTTATTAGCGACTACTACGCGATTTTATAATGTATACGGTCAACATCAATTAACTGAAGGTGGTTATACAACATTAGTAGGTCGTTGGTTAAATAACATAAAAAACGGAATACAATGTGAAATTTATGGAGATGGTGAACAACGTAGAGATTTTACTCATGTTGATGATATTGTAGACGCTTTAATTACAATTATGGAAGGTAATCATTACGGTCTTGATTTTGAATTAGGGAGAGGGAAAAACATATCAGTTAATGAAGTAGCTAAAATGATGGAAATAACACCAATATATAAACCCTCTAAACCCGGAGAAGCACGACATACTCTAAATACAGATCCTACAGCTAATGAAATATTAGGTTGGAACCCCCAAAGAGAATTATTAGATTATATAAAAACACAAATATGAGTAAAATAACTTTTGTAATACCATCAAGAAATAATTTAGAATTTCTACAATTAGCATATCAATCAATTCGTAATTTAAACACTAAACATGAAATATTAGTATTAAATGATGCTAGTACAGATGGTACTCAAGAATGGATTAATAATCAAGAAGATGAAGATTTAATTGTACATCACAATCCTGGACCTGATAGAATTGGTATTGTAGGAATGTTTGATAAGGGTATTGAAATGGCTCGTACCGATATTATTATGGCCTTCCATTCTGATATGGTGGCTTGTAAAGACTTTGATGTAAATATTTTAAAACATTTAGAAAAAGGAAAAATAGTAACTGGTACAAGAGTAGAACCACCTTTACATCCAGATGGACCTGAAAAAATATTAATGAATTTTGGTATTGAGGTTGAAGAGTTTAATATGGAAAAATGGTATAAAGAAAGTGAGTTATTAAAAAATGAAAGAGTAACAGAAGGTATATTTGCTCCCTGGTGTATGTATAAGGAAGATTTTTTATCTATTGGTGGTCATGATGAATTATTTGCCCCACAGTCTAAAGAAGATTCTGATTTATTTAATAGGTTCCATTTAAAGGGTTATAAATTTATTCAACCATGGGATGCATTAGTTTACCATTTCACTTCTCGTGGATCTAGATTTAATAAACATGCTGGTGGAGCAGCAGGGAAAAATTCAGAAGAATGGTTACATACTACAACTAAAAATGGTCGTAATTTTATTCGTAAGTGGGGGCATTTTATTAAACATGATCATTTAATGAAGCCCATTGTGTCACCTAAATATGATATTGGTTTTATTGTTAAGAATTGTAATGCCTCTTTATTACATGCTTTAGAACCATGGTGTGATACTATTTATATTGAAGATAAAGGTCAATCCCTTACTTTTGATTATTTTGAAAAGGAGAAGAATAATACTTTATATGATCTAAGTAAAAGAATAAAACCTTATGATAATGAAAAACAAAATGAAATTCTAGTTGAAATAGATGGTAAAACATTTAATGAAGAAGATTGGAAGATTATAATGCAATTATCAGAAATAATTAAGGATAGTGGAAGTATAGGAAGATTTCAATTAAATAATATAATAATAGAAATAATTCAAATGAATGAATATCAAAATACTTTAATTAATAATATATCTTTTTAATTAGAATCTTTTTCATATATTTATATATTGCAATTTAATTTATAAAATTAACTAATAATGACAACAAATCAAGACACAAATAACGGACAAACCCAGGTTAATACTGTAAGAAATTCTTTTAATAATAAGGTAAGTAGACTAAGTATGCTAGGAAAAACAAAAAAAGTACAGTGGGATGGTCGAAGAAGAAATAGATCAATTTAATATATAAAATATGAAAATGATTCCTTGTATTAAATGTAAGGCTGATATGCCCGAGCTAAGATTAACTAAATATGGCTATAAAGTATGTGTTAATTGTTCCACTGTAAGTACTAAACGTGGTATACCAGTAACAAAGGGTTCAGGTGATCATACTTGGACTGAAACAGTAATAATGGAAGAAGACCAATATGAATCTTTTGTAAACTCAACTGCTAAAGAAAGAGGTAGTAGTGGTAATACTGTAACTTTTAAATTAAATTAATGCCTAAGGCAAAACCCTTATCTAAAGAACAAATAGTAGCAGCTCAAGCAAAGACTAAGTCTAATATGGCTGCTGCTAGATATTTACACGTTTCTTATCAGCATTATAAGAAATGGGCTAAATTATATAAATTATTTGATGGGCATAAAAACCAAAGTGGTAAAGGAATACCTAAATTTTTAAAAGGTCCTAAAAAAATGCCTCATATGTTAGAAATAATTGAGGGGAGAATAGCTGCATCTTCATTTGATCCTAATAAACTTAAATATGCCTTAATAGAACAAGGATACCTATCAGAAGAATGTGCTATATGTGCTTTTAAAGAAAGAAGAGTATTAGATTATAAAATGCCTTTATTACTACATTTCCAAGATGGCAATAGCAATAATTATAGTTTAGATAATGTTCAATTGTTATGTTATAACCATTATTTTCTAAATGTAGGAGATGTTTTTAATGATAAAGATGTAAAACAAATAGAATCTAAACAAGAACATTTTGGTACTAGTGAAAAAGTAGAATGGGAAGTAGATGATTATCATTTACAACGTTTAAAAGAATTAGGTTTAGATGGTGTTGATGAAGATGATCCTAACCAATATGTAAGTAGAATATAATGGCTAAAAAAATTAAACTATTAAATAAAAAACATCATAAAATAACTAAAGATTATGATAAACAAAAAGAACGCCATTTAGAAAAACTTGCGTCAAAAAGTTTGGATAACGATGAAAATTTTCGTAAATTAAAGGATAAGAAAATCAAGGGTGATTTCTTAAAAAACTTTTAATTATGAAATTTAAACACAATTGGAACTTTGATACTGAAGATGAAATGAATAATCTCTTCAGAAATGGGATGAAAGAATTAAATGACCTAATCGTTGATACGGCATTATCTAATCTTAAAACCAAAAGAAAAACAATACCCGTAGTATCCCTTTACACTAAAGATACAGATATGTTTTATGATATTATGATTGAACGTCCTGATATGATTGAAACATTAGAACAAAATTTAACTACAATGGAAGAGTATGAAGATTACGAACGTTGTTCTAAGATTGTTAAAGCAATAGATTATCTTAAAAATCAATAATATGAAAACTACATTAAAAATTGGAGTATTAGGAGTATCAATTTTTTTATTAGCATTTAATGATTACAGAGAAAAACTACTTCCATCTACCCCAGTATTAGATTTACCCGTTAAAGGTATAAGTAATATTGAAGTTGCACCATTAACGGTACCTCATATTGAATTGAAAACAAATTCACATGAAGCATTTTTAAAAGCCATTGGATTTAAAGAATCAGGTAATAGATATGATATTGTCAATAGATTTGGTTATATGGGTAAATATCAATTTGGTAAACGAACACTTAGAGGCTTAGGTTTTAAAATAAGCAAAGAAGAATTTTTAAATTCACCTGAAATTCAAGAGGCTGCTATGAGAAAATTACTTCAAACAAATAAAAAATATTTGCAAAAATATATAGATGAGTTTGATGGGCAAGTAGTAAATGGTATATTAGTGACAGAATCAGGTTTGTTAGCTGCTGCACATTTAGGTGGAGCAGGTAGTGTTAAAAAATGGTTCAAAACAGGTAAAGTAAGAAAAGATGGCAATGGTGTAAAAATAACTACTTATATGCAGCAATTTTCTGGATATGATTTATATTTATAATCAAAAATAAATTATGGCAAGAATAGTTGTAAGTAATTACAAACCAAATAGTAGAAAAAAACGTCCTGGAGTACATGCTAAAAGCAAATCCAGTAAATTAAAACAAAGTAAAAACTATGTCAAAGCATATCGCGGTCAAGGAAGATAATATGGATTTAAGTACTATATCTTTATTTAATCATATGACAGATGCTGATTTTTTAGCAGTACATAATGCAGGTCAATTAAAAAATTTATGTATTGCTTTATCATTAGACTTACAATCAATTAAAGATGAAAAAATTAAAACAAGTAAAACTTACACAGCATGAATGGTTTGATGCTTTAAAAGTTCCTACACCTCATAGGAACAAGAAAAAATACTATAGAAAAGAAAAACATAGAGCTGCTTGGAAAAGCGGCTCTTCTTCATTATATTCACGTATAAAATAAAGGTTATGCTATACGAATTTTCAAATCACAACAAACATGGTAATATTAGGACAAGAATAGTATCTTGGCCTAAGGGTAAAGCATTTGGAATTAATCCAAAGGGTTTTGGTAATTTTATTGCTGTAAGAGTATTCAAATATGAATATCATCACGAAATTAATCCTCCAAGTTTAGCTAATATAGGAGGTAAAAGATATATTCTTCCTACTTGGCAAGAAGTATTACCTGAAACTGAATTAAGCGATATAAAATGGATCAAACCAAAACCTAAGGTTAAACAAGAACCAATAGTTGAAATATCAGCTAGTAGTAGTGATCCAAATAAAACGTATAAAACGGTATATTACCCAGAATCAGGTAAATTCCATTGTAATTGTCCAGGTAGATGGAGAGCATTTGATGGTAAATGTAAACACATAAAAGCATTAGAAAAAAAAGTAAAGTAATGCGC
>JAAEPJ010000369.1 GCA_024222485.1 bacterium
CAACGTTTTAGAGCAAACGGAATCGTTTTATTCCATGCGAAAGGCGTACTTTATAAGAAATTGAGGTGAACTCTTATTGTGGGCTAAGTTTTTACTATGTTTCATGGGAAACTATAAGAAACCCTCAAAGTAATGAGTTCTAGGCTGTTGCCATGGACAGAACTGTTGTAATACGTATGTTTAAAACGTTTTAGAGCAAACAGAGCCGTTTTATTCAACGGAAAATTTGTAATTTATAAGAAATTTAGTTGATCTCTTATTGCGAGGCTAAGTTTTCACTAGGTTTCATGGAGAACTATAAGAAACCGTTGAATTAATAAGTTCTAGGCTGTTCCCATGGACAGAACTGTTGTAATACGTATGTTTAAAACGTTTTAGAGCAAACAGAACCGTTTTATTCAATGGGAAATGCGTACTTTGTAAGAAATTGTGGTGATCTCTTATTGTGGGGCTACGTTTTCAATAAGTATCATGGGAAACTATAAGAAACTGTTGAAGTACTAAGTTCTAGGCTGTTCCCATGGACAGAACTGTTGTAATACGTATGTTTAAA
>JAAEPJ010000370.1 GCA_024222485.1 bacterium
CATATCCTTATTGACTAAACAGGGCCTTTTCTCTTCATCACAGAACTCAAGAAAGAAATATCGTCCTCAATATATCTTGAGATATTATTAAGACAAATGACCAGAATATGCCTAGAAAGAAAAAAACCACATCACCCTGACGTGATTTAAACAGGCTACCTTCTAGACTGGAGCCAGAGGCGCTACCATTCCACCACAGAGTCTTTATAGTAGTGTCTCCAGAAGAAATTTCGAAAATGGATTTGCACTAAACTTAACTCAAAGACTCGTTTAGTGTAGCCAAATTACCTAGCATTGATGTTATCTTTAACGAAAGACCAAAAAGCACAATAAGGATGTGATTTTAGAAACCTGTTTCAAAATGTAAACTTCACTAACAACGAGCCGGAATAAGTTCTCTGAACATATCCTTTTTGCCTCAACAGTGCCTTTTCCCATGTTCACAGAGCTCAATGAAGAAAAATCGTCCTCAATATATCTTGAAATATTATTAAGAGAAATGGCCAGAATATGCCCAAATAATAAAACCTGCCTGAACCTGACGTGATTTGAACACGCAACCTTCTAGACTGGAGCCAGACGTGCTACCATTGCAACACAGAGTCGTTATATTAATCACAAACGAAGAAATTTTCAAACTGCATTTGCACAAACGTTAACTCAAAA
>JAAEPJ010000371.1 GCA_024222485.1 bacterium
CTTTTAGGTTTAGGTAATTGTTTAAACTACATGTTTTTAGCAGCGAAAGACCTGCAAAAAGCACGGCATCACTAGCTTTTAGGCCTATAGGCAATTATTTTTTAACTGCATGTTCTATAGCAGCGAAAGACCTGCCAAAAGCACGGCATCGCTAGCTTTTAGGTTTAGGTAATTATTTCTTAACTTCATGTTCTATAGCAGCGAAAGACCTGCGAAAAGCACGACATCGCTAGCTTTTAGGTTTAGGTAATTATTTCTTAACTGCATGTTCTATAGCAGCAAAAGACCTGCGAAAAGCACGGCATCGCTAGCTTTAGGTTTAGGTAATTATTTCTTAACCACATGTTCTATAGCAGCGAAAGACCTGCAAAAAGCACGGCATCGCTAGCTTTAGGCCTATAGGCGAAATCATTTCTTAACTGCATGTTGTTTAGCAGCGAAAGACCTGCGAAAAGCACGGCATCGCTTGCCCTTAGGCCTTTAGGCGAAATTATTTCTTAACTGCATGTTGTTTAGCAGCGAAAGACCTTTGAAAATCATGGCATCGGTTGCCCTTTGGTTAAGCAATTATTTATTAACTGCATATTTTTAGCAGCAAAAGACCTGCGAAAAGCATGGCATCGCTGCTTTTAGGCCAAAATAGGCAATAATTTGTACTGGATTTTAGCAGCAAAAAAAAAACCTGTGTAAAGCATTGCATCGTTTGATTTTAGGGTGGGCAGTAAATCATTTAATTTTATGATTTTAACAGCGAAAGACCTGCGAAAAGCATGGCATCGCCTGACTTTCAGATCTTTAAGCCAAGGAAAAATATTATGCTACACATCTTCTATGAGCAAAAATCTGAAGAAAAAGAAAAAAAAAAAAAAAACAAGCATGGTTTAACAATGCAAAATTCATTCTCTGTGAGCATAATTCACAACGCTCCCATGGGTGATCATTTCAGCTTCATTATAAGTTCTTAATTGTTCTACAATTCAAGCGTGTTTGGGCATTAGACCTCCAAAATAGCAGACACATAGCTGCCTTTGCTTTTTGAGTTATTTTTATGATTCCAGCAGCCAAAAAATCTGCAAAATAACAATACCTCACTAGCTTTACAGGGCCTTTATCGGATGACGACAACTTACTTTCATGGTTTCATATCAGAAAAACCCGCAAATGGACAAGGTTTTAGTGATTTTTAGACCTTTCAAGCAATCTTTATATTTTATAAGAAAATAAAAAACCGGTAGCAAAGGCAAGGCATATATTTCAGCAGTGGCGTATCTCGAGGGGTCAGGAAGGACAGGACACCCTTTTGAAGATCTATATAAAGAATTGGTCAAAAAAATTCAAGTTCATAACTGTTTAAAATTTATTACACAACTATAGTAGTTATTATTGATTTGCATACCAAAAAATCATTCTCTGAAAAGGTAATCCAGAAATTTTGTCAAAAAATGTCCATTTCTTGCCCTTAATAAAATATTTATCAACGCAACAGTATATTTGGCCAAAAGTTTCCCAGTCAGGCATTACTCATTCGAGAGCTCTCTCAAAAAAAAATTACTATAAGACGGATTCGAAAATATGCAAATGGCTTGGTGCAGCCTCAACGGAGAACCTTCTGACCCAGCCAATCAAAAACCTTTGAGCTCGATAAGAGCTTTCGTGCAAGGGTTTTCAAAAACCTCAGTAAGGGCCGTTTCTCTCAGACTCAATTTTAGAGCCTTGGTAATCACAATAGCCCAGAAACATATACAACGACACATATAAGCCCGTTTTTTAACAAAGGAGGGGATTTGAGGGACCTCTTCTTCCTCTCAGCCACTTAGGGGCCTAACTAAAGACCTTTATACACGGCTTCACGCTGCTGTTCTAAGTGGTTGGGTTGGAGGGTTCTCCTTCTCATCTGTTTTCCTTTTGTTTATAACTAATGTCCAATTATTCAAAACAAAACAAAAACATAAACTTTCCTGATTAAAATGAACTTTCCTATTACCCTATTATACTTGAGTTATGGAGGTTTATATCTAGCTAAGTAATATATTTTGAAGCATTAAAATTGTGTTTACTTTTTGTATTACTTTGCCATCAAGATCTGCGGCCCCCGAAGCTCTCTCCATATCTTAGTGGTTTGGAAGGAAGACAACAGATCGGGTGAGAATACGTTGGTATTCTCACCAGAGAAGTTCCGCGAAATTCCAAAGCTCTAAGTTACAACACAGATTAGATTGCAATAGGAGCCTGGTAAGAGCAGTTTCGTAGCCCCTAGGGGGATAGGCACGTA
>JAAEPJ010000372.1 GCA_024222485.1 bacterium
AAAGTGAGTTTTTCCTTTTGTATTATCAAATCTTAGATTATATTATTCTGCTTGTCTATTCTGGATAGATATAGTTCTCTATGCCTTAGGCAGAGCAGAATACACAGAGGTAGACTTTCAGAGAGACCACATATCTTTGTTGTAACTCTGAGTTTCACGCATTCATGCGATCATCAGACAACTGATTTTACTATTCGCTAAAACGCATATTATAAGATTTGTTGAAATTTTGTTTACAAAAGGCTTACAATGGTTATTGGGTTGAGGTGTTAATTGTCCTAAAGTTACGTAAATAGTATTTGTTCTCATGTCGGCACTTCGAAATTAGTTCTGATCGTCTATTCAGTAAATGCGTTTTGTCGGCGTTTATGATGTGCAGTTTTTCGGTCAAGCAAAGGTTGCAGCGTTTTGTTTTGTTTGTGTAGGCGGTGGCTTGAGTAGCGATAGACCAGTTGACGTCATGTTCAGTGCTTTTGTCTTTCAGTTGCCATACGTACTTTGATAATTCGGTGCTGTA
>JAAEPJ010000373.1 GCA_024222485.1 bacterium
CGAGGGTTTCTTATAGTTCCCCATGAAACATAGTGAAAACTTAGCCCCACTGTAAGAGTTCACCTCAATATCCTATAAATATGCCTTAAGCATGGAATAAAACGATTCCTATAGCTCTTAAACGTTGTAAACATACGTATAACAATAGTTTTGTCCATGGGAACAGCCTAGAGCTTATAACACCAGCCTAGAACTTATTACACCGAGGGTTTCTTATAGATCCCAATGAAACTTAGTGAAAACTTAGCCCCGCAGTAAGAGTTCACCTCAATTTCTTATAAAATACGCTTTTTGCATGGAATAAAACGATTCCGTTTGCTCTATAACGTTGTAAACATACGTATTACAACAGTTCTGTCCATGGGAACAGCCTAGAACTTTTTATACCGAGGGTTTTTTATACTTCCCCATGAAAATTAGTGAGAACTATGCCCAGCAATATCATTCCACCTCACTTTCTTATAAATTACGCCTTTCGCATAGAATAAAACGATTCTGTCTGCTCTAAAACGTTGTAAACATACATATTATAATAGTTCTGTCCATGGGAACAGCCTAAAAC
>JAAEPJ010000374.1 GCA_024222485.1 bacterium
CTTTTTCAAACTCTCACTACGGCTCCCGCTCATTTTGAGCCGTAGTCAACTCGGCCTTTGATTGGGCATAACCAAGTTTTTCAAATCGAGCCGTAGTGCACTACGGCTCCCGCCAAAATGAGCCACAAATTCTCTTCTCTCATTGGATAACGTTTAACTTTTTCAAATCCCACTACGGCTCCCGCTCTTTTTGAGCCGCTTGAGCCGTACTGCTCCCCCACAGTAAATTCAAAAGACGATTTGTCTGCCCCGTTCCCTAAAACAGAAACTACGCGGAGATTTTGTTTGAAAGAAGAAATTGAGCTTCTTTAGAAATAAGGTTCCAGGGAACAAAACAAAGAAATAAATATTATAATGAAATAATCATAGACTTTTTATCTAAGAGCCATAATTATAAGAAGTATAAAATGCTATGTCTGAAAATCTGACTACGGCTCGAGCCGTAGTAGCCGTAGTCTGGATCCGCCCCTGATAAACCAGCTGATATGCTGATGCTTTCTGCAAACAGTTTTAAAAAAGTGCTTTTCTAATGAACAACTAAAATCAAGTCTCTCCGTCAGTAATTTTGATCAAAAGTTGCACAATTCATTCCCACACAGGCAAACAAGTTTGGATGAATTAATCGAAATTCAAGATTCGAGATC
>JAAEPJ010000375.1 GCA_024222485.1 bacterium
AACCGTTTTATTCAATGGGAAATGCGTAGTTTAAAAGAAATTGAGGTGAACTCTTATTACGGGGCTAAGTTTTCACTAAGTTTCATGGGGAACTATAAGAAACCGTTGAAGTAATAAGTTCTAAGCTGTGCCCATGGACAGAACTGTTGTAATACGTATGTTTACAACGTTTTAGAGCAAACAGAATCGTTTTATTCCATGGGAAATGCGTACTTTATACGAAATTTAGGTGAACTCTTAGTGCGGGGCTAAGTTTTCACTAAGTTTCATGGGGATCTATAAGAAACCGTTGAAGTAATAAGTTCTACGTTTGTTTCCATTGACAGAACTGTTGTAATACATATGTTTACGACGTTTAGAGCAAACAGAATCGTTTTTTCCATGGGAAATGCGTACTTTATACGAAATTGAGGTGCACTCTTCTTGCGGGGCTAAGCTTCCACTTAGTTTCTTTTGGAACTATAAGATGAAGCTTAAAATATGTTTCGTGTGGTACTTTAGTAAGAAT
>JAAEPJ010000376.1 GCA_024222485.1 bacterium
ATCACACTTTTCTATTAGTGATATTACTTACGATGAGAACATTATAGAACTCACTATAAGCGTTATGGCTTTAGATATAGTTAACGAACCAAAGGAATATGACAACTCATTTGAAGGAGCTAGCAACCTACAGGACGTACTTAACACACAGTCTACAGTTATAAACAACTTAGTAGAGGCTTTTAGAAGTGGAAGAGGTTATTTAGCACAGAAGCAGTATGTTCTTGTTGGAGAACCTACTGCAGAGCTACTTTATGAGAAGTTTGAGAACTCCTTAACAGGATGGGGGGTTGATATTACTGTGCAAATGCCTAAGAACATAAGTTCTTGCTAATGGATAAAGAGCTTAAATTACTGATTAATAAGTACGGTAAACGTGCTGTAGATGACTTAAAGACTAAGCTTGTTAGTGACCGAACTCACGCATCAGGTGACACTTTAGATTCTATTGCTTATTCTGTAAAAGGAAGCAATATAGTGATTGAGTTCGACCCCTCTGTAAATATATTAGACGAAGGTCTAAATGCAGGACAGAGAATTAGTGTTTCAGGTTCTCAAGGTATTATACGATGGATGAAGGCTAAAGGTATCAGACCTAGATTTGCTAAAGGAACTGTTACTGAAAGAGATTACAAGGCTAGTGCTTTCCTTATAGCTAGAGCAATAAGAAATAGAGGTACTATAGCAAGGTTCGGATATAGAGGTAGCGATATACTTTCTATATTTGACAACAACAGCTCATTTGGAACAGACCTTATGAATGACTTAGACGTTTGGGCACAAAACAAAGTAGATAAATTATTAAATAACATATAATGGCAATACCTAATAACAAAATACTATTACGCTCACCTTATTGGGTGACTCAATCGGCTGACGACCTAGACTATATGATGATAGATTTAAG
>JAAEPJ010000377.1 GCA_024222485.1 bacterium
GTCAGTCTCTTATTCATGCAGTGATCAAAAATCAATAATTCTTCCCCACAGTTAACTACTATAAACTGCTTTTTTCATATTAACCTAAAAATTAGTTTGAATAAATTTCAGAAAGAAGAAAGCAGCCAAAACTGCTTTTATAGCTAACGGACAAGAGGTCTTGTCCTGTTTAACAAGGATCAAGAGTTTATATGTCTTCAGAGGCTCTACTGTCATTATAAGACTGTTTTCTTTTCATTTTGGATTAAAAGTGCATTTCAAAATGCATCCAGTTAAAAGCAGAGTTCAACTGCCTCTGTAGCTCAGTGGTTGGAGCACTGGTCTTGTAAGCCAGGGGTCGAGAGTTCAATTCCCTCCAAAGGCTTTTTACAATCAGCAATATGTTTCGATTTTCACTATAAATATTAATTGTATTTCAACTTTTATATTAGTTATTAGACAAACTATTCCACATTGTGAGAAAATTTTGTACAGTCAATCTCTTATTCATGCAGTGATCAAAAATCAATAATTCTTCCCCACAGTTAACTACTATAAACTGCTTTTTTCATATTAACCTAAAAATTAGTTTGAATAAATTTCAGA
>JAAEPJ010000378.1 GCA_024222485.1 bacterium
ACTCCTACCCAGGATTCGACTACAGAAATAATTTACTGAAACTTTCTATGTGGTGCATAGCGAGCTAATCATCGCCACTACCTTCACCCGCTCCTTCTTATCACTAATGTTCGATCTGATGCTCAGCAGGTGGTCCAGCATGCCCAGCCGCCACATCTCGCCCTCCGGCACCTCCCGCACCGGCAGGCGTCTCCTGATCTCCTGGTGGGAGTCCAGCACTGCACACTTGGGAAGTCAGTCTTTGGCCAGTCCGGTTCGTCTCGTCCCAATTTAGAAGCTAACCAGCTGTCCACTCTCCCTTGGGCGTATCAGGAAAGGATTATAGCTTGACCCCCTCTCTGTGACCCCAGATTAAGTGTCCCCAGAGTGAATTTTGGCTAGCCGGAGCCTCAAAAAAATGCATTTTTTTCAGACTTTGGCAGTGATTTGCAGGAAAACGGCGGATTTTGGCGATCAAAGTGTTTTCTAGAGGTGGCTGTGAAATTAAAAGTACTCCAATTTA
>JAAEPJ010000379.1 GCA_024222485.1 bacterium
ATTACAGCAGTACTTATTTACAAGAGGTGATGAAATTAAGATAAAAGATACTATTTTTACAGCTTGGTTAATTACTTGTTTAGCGTCCCATTACTTAGCGTCCTATTGTTATTTAATTACTTAGTGTCCTATTGTTCATTAGATAAAACTTGTTTTCATGTCGGCATTTGGATATCAGCTCAGATCTTTTGTTCAGTAATGAGTCATTGTTCCCTTTCATAATGTGTAGTTTCTCGGTCAAACATAAGTCACACCGTTTTGAAATGTTGTTGTAGGCTTTGGCAGAGGTGATGATGGTCCATTGTATGTCGTAGTCTTTGTTCTTGTCTTTTAGTTCCCAAATGTATTTAGAAAGTTCTGTGCTGTTGGCGTATTTTTGATTCCGAAATGATTGTTTGTGTTGCGTAAAGCGTTTCTTGAAGGTTCCTTCTGTCAGTCCGATGTAGTCTTTCCCTGCCGTGTCTTCGTTGGTCGTTACGTGGGCGTTGTAGATTACACTAGTAGTTAGGCAGTTGTTGTTCAGCGGGCATTCTTGTTTTTTACGGCAGTTGCATGTGTTGTCGGGGGTGGTGGTGGGGCTCTCGTTCGTTACTTTCTTGTTGTGTTTGCTAATTATGGTCTCCATGTTTTCCGTGCAGCTGTAGCTCAGTTTCAGGTTGTTTTTATTGAAAAGTTTATGGAACTTGTGATTCTTCGGGAAATGTTTGTTGATGAGTTTTAGAAATGTTTGGCCGATGTTAGTCTGTACGTTCTTGTTGTAGGGAGGGTTGTACCAGATGATGTTTCGTTTTCTGTTTTTCTTTGTTCGTGTGGCTGCAGGGTGGTTATTGCTGTTGTTGTTGTTGTCACTGTAGTATGTCAAAGGCTGATCGTATCCGCTGGACCTCAGGGCGTGTTCGTAGATAGGCTTGGCTTTGTTGAATTCAGTTTCGTTGCAGGAAATGTCAGAGATTCTACGGTTGATGGCGGCAGGGAGCTGTTTGATTATGTTGGGTGGATGATTTGACTTCGTGTTGATGTAGAGTGGTTGATTATTTGGTTTTCGGTAGGGGTAGTATGATTCGTTTGTGAGGTTGAATGTGACGTCCAGGTAGTTGACTATCTTGAGGTTGGTCTGTATGGTGATGTTGAGGCCGTGCTGTTTGAAGTGCTTCGTTATGTCCTTCCTAATTCTGTCTGCTTGGGGTCCTGAGATATTTTTGAAAATGGCAAGGCCGTCGTCTCTGTATAGTCCTATGTTATCCTTTCCGTATTTTGTCGCTAATTTGTTGAGTATGAAGAGGCCAACGAGCTCACAAATTTCCGCACCGTCGAAGCTTCCCATCGTTACGTCAAATAAGTTGCTGTCCTTTTTGATCCATGTAGTTCCGTTGTTGAAGAGTAGTGATTTGCGGGCGTGCATGATGATGTTGGTATCCTTGTCAGTGATTGTACAGTATGTCTTGGCGAATGATAGTGCGTTCTGAAGGAGGTCCTCTGTGATGGATGGGTAGAAGTTTTCAATGTCAAAGAAGATGAAAAATATCCCGATACCGCCAAAGAATACGTATTTAAAGAAATTAATTGAGAAAACCGAGAATGTAATTAAACGCATGAGATGGAAAGCCTTCTTCTTCGAAAAACAGAACAAAGACGACCAACCCAACAGTAACCATAACGAAAATTTTGGCTTCAAATCAAGAAAATGCCCACCACAAAATGAAGACTTGGCCCCCTTTGAAAACGACCTACTCAACATGATCAAGCACATACAGTTTAAGAACACGCAAGACGACTTTCAAGACCAACTACGCAAAGACATAAACAGAATCAACAACTCATCAAAAGCCTTCATCCCTGCTGACAAAACAACCAACTACTACGAACTGGACAAGAAACAGCACGATCAGCTACTGAAAAACAACATAACTGCGACTTACAAGAAAGCAAACGAAAGCACCATCCACGAAATCAACAACGAAGCTCGGAACATCGCCACTGACCTCAACATCCACGACAGAGCTGAACGCATGGCAGAACGACAAGCATTCATCACCCTCAAAGACCACAAGGAAAATTTCGAAAACAACCCAAAATGCAGATTAATCAACCCAGCAAAAAGCGAAATAGGCCGCATAAGCAAACAAATCTTGGAAAAAATCAACACGACAATAAGAAACACAACATCCCTCAACCAATGGAAACATTCACTGTCCGTCATCAACTGGTTCAACAATGTACAAGACAAACAACAGCACACATTCATCATCTTTGACATTGAAAACTTCTATCCATCCATCACAGAGGACCTGCTGAAGAACGCACTATCATTCGCCAAGACATTCTGTAAAATCACTGACAAGGACACCAACATCATCATGCACGCCCGCAAATCACTACTCTTCAACAACGGAACCACATGGATCAAAAAGGACAGCAACTTATTTGACGTAACGATGGGAAGCTTCGACGGTGCAGAAATTTGTGAGCTCGTTGGCCTCTTCATCCTCAACAAATTAGCAACGACATACGGAAAGGATAATATAGGACTATACAGAGACGACGGACTCGCCATTTTCAAAAACATCTCAGGACCCCAAGCAGACAGAATAAGGAAGGACATAACCCAGCATTTCAAACAGCACGGCCTCAACATCACCATACAGACCAACCTCAAGATAGTCAACTACCTAGACGTCACATTCAACCTCACAAATGAATCATATTACCCCTACCGAAAACCAAATAATCAACCACTCTACATCAACACGAAGTCAAATCATCCACCCAACATAATCAGACAGCTCCCTGTCGCCATCAACCGTAGAATCGCTGACATTTCCTGCAACGAAACTAATTTAACAAAGCAAAGCCCATCTACGAACACGCCCTGAAGTCCAGCGGATACGACCAGCCTTTAACATACAGCAACAACGACAACAACAACAACCCTGCAGCCACACGAACAAGAAAAAACAGAAAGCGAAACATCATCTGGTACAACCCTCCCTACAACAAGAACGTACAGACTAACATTGGCAAAACTTTCCTAAAGCTCATCAACAAACATTTCCCGAAAAATCACAAGTTCCACAAAATTTTCAACAAAAACAATCTGAAACTAAGTTACAGCTGCACGGAAAACATGGAGACGATAATCAGCAAACATAACAAGAAAGTAACGAACGAAAGCCCCACCACCACCCCCGACAACACATGCAACTGCCGTAAAAAAGAAGAATGCCCACTGAACAACAACTGCCTCACTACAAGTGTCATCTACAACGCCCACGTAACAACCAACGAAGACGCGACAGGAAAAGACTACATCGGCCTGACAGAAGGAACTTTCAAGAAACGGTTTACGCAACACAAGCAGTCATTTCGGAATCAAAAATACGCCAACAGCACAGAACTTTCTAAATACATATGGGAACTGAAAGACAAGAACAAAGACTACGACATACAATGGACCATCATCACCTCTGCCAAAGCCTACAACAACATTTCGAAACGGTGTGACTTATGTTTGACTGAGAAATTACATATTATGAAAGGAAACAAAGACTCACTACTAAACAAAAGATCTGAGATGATATCCAAATGCCGACATGAAAACAAGTTTTACCTAATGAACAATAGAACGCTAAGTAATTAAATAACAATAGGACGCTAAATAAGTAATTAACCTAGATGTAAATATAGTATCTATTGTATTAAATTTATCACCTCTTGTAAATAAGTACGGCTGTAATTCGGAATTCTTCATTTGTATAGTCTGTCTGACGAGTGCGTAAGCACGAAACTC
>JAAEPJ010000380.1 GCA_024222485.1 bacterium
ATACCGGTTCAACATCAAGGAATGTCCGATGCAGGGTATTTTAGTTTAGAGTGATGATATATACAAGACATACCGGTTCAACATCAAGGAATGTCCGATGCATTGTGTCTTAGTTTAGAGTGAGGATATAAACAAGACATACCAGTTCAACATCAAGGAATGTCCGATGCATTGTGTTTTAGTTTAGAGTGACGATATATACAAGACATACCGGTTCAACATCAAGGAATGTCCGATGCATTGTGTTTTAGTTTAGAGTGAGGATATCTACAAGACATACCGGTTCAACATCAAGGAATGTCCGATGCATTGTGTTTTAGTTTAAAGAGAAGATATATACAAGACATACAGGTTCAACATCAAGGAATGTCCGATGCATTGTGTTTTAGTTTAGAGTAAGGATATATACAAGACATACCGGTTCAACATCAAGGAATGTCCGATGCATTGTGTTTTAGTTTAGAATAAGGATATATACAAGACATACCGGTTCAACACCAAGGAATGTCCGATGCATTAGGTCGTAGGATAGACGGATGGGGTAAGCAAGTCATACCGGGTCGACGCCGAGGAATGAACAATGCATA
>JAAEPJ010000381.1 GCA_024222485.1 bacterium
AATATTCTTAAATTTTTGCTATTTCGAGCCTTGGAATATTCTTAAATTATTCTTACGGCAGAAAAAACAAATATAAATTGTTATTATGTCATAAATGCCAAAAACGCACACCTACAGTATTACAAATATGGTGGATAACAGAACAATGTCCTTATTTCCTGTAAAACAGAGCTCATCGACACTTGCATCAAAATTTAGGTTATTGTATTTAAACCATTCCCGGTAAAAAGCACACCAATTCAGAAGTAAAGAAACACTTGCTAAAATTTTTTTCCATAAGATCTGAGCCTCGCAATATTCTTAGAATATTCTTAAATTTCACCGATTTTGAGGCTCATTATTCTTATAAAATTTATTCTTATAAAAAAAAAAGAGTGTAATAAAGGCCATGGCACAATTCTTTCAACAAGAGGGATGAAAACTCAAGGGTCACACCACTGATTGCTGTGTGTAGTTACTTCTCGTTGCATTTTTCTTTTTATATTACAACAAGAATTATAGCTGCCATAATTGTTATTAGATACACGTTTTTTTAAAAAGAAACAGGTTTATAAGAAACCTCGTACTAGTGCCTCAGAAATTTAAGACACTTTTAGAACTACATCAATATCT
>JAAEPJ010000382.1 GCA_024222485.1 bacterium
AAGAAAATGTTTGAAAGGGTATAGCTTCTAACAGGCTCGATAAATAGCCAAATCCGATGCGGGACTAGTCATTTCAATCTTTTGCGCGTTCAAAAAAATTATTTTCAAAACGTTTCGACCAACAGGGGGGCTGTGGTTTCCGTTTAAAAAAGGGCACTACGCACATTTCTAATCACGCGCGGTCAAAATACCCGCGTAGCTGGATTCGCGCGTATATTAAAGCAACAACAACGTCAGATCAGATCTGTCACAGCGAGTTGCGAGAAAACTAAATCATGGCGGAAAGCTGCTATCGATGCCGGATTAATAATCGATCTTTGCTATTGTAATTACAAAAAGTGAGCAAACCACCTTTTTTGTTTCGTTTAGAGAATACTTCTCAAAGCATTGTCAATTTCATCTGGATTTTTGGACTCTCATGCAGTTTATAGGAAAGAAAAGAAAACTGGCAGGCTTCGATGATTATTCATATCCATGGCCTATCATGGAGAGAAATATAATATTGTAGAAACACCATGGAGGAAAAAGTCTGTCAACAGGAAAAGGAGACAAGTTGTTGAATTTTGTTGATTTGCAGACTCGTGTTTTTGAGGCCATGGCCCATTTAAGCCTTTCTGGAGAGATCTGACACTCTGGTTTTCTTTGAGGAAGAAAAGATAATGGCTTTTGTAACAATAGCAAATTATTACTGTTTCAAGCACCTTGCTTTAAATCTTTTTCAAAAATTTGGTGCTACCTGTTATTATTGAAACATGTTGATCCTGAATTGTGGAATAATGATATTTGCACCTGATTCTTTTCAAAGTTCTTATTTTCTACAGTATCTTACATAGCCTAAGTAGTAAATAATGGCATAAATGTATCACAAAGCAAAGGATGAAGGTTAAGAAACTCAGACAAGAAACTTTTTAAATATTATTATCATTGCTAAAATATTAATCATTTTACAACAGTTGAGAGAAATAGGGGTACATTTAGGGGTTTTGTAGGTTGACAACAACTGCCTTGTTTGCCTGTAGGATGGATTAATCATTGTTAATAAATAGTATTCAAAAAATCTTAATGTCAAAATCTCAAGATTCTATTCGGGAATTCACCCTGGGCACCCCATTTAAACTGCAGAGTGTAGCTCTTGCAGACGCAAGTCTAACACGAGGTAGAACAATAGAAAACTGATCTTGCACATGTGAGATTTCATGCAGAAGATCCATTTTACTTTAAAAATGAACTCCAACCTACTCCAACTAAATTACCTTCCTTATATTCTTGCAAACGAGAGGTCCAAGTGATGAAATGAAATACCAGGGGGGCACAAATTTAAATGAATTATCAAAGTTGTTAGGGGGTCACACAGCTGTCTGCGGGAAAGC